>JBBILU010000015.1:0-31229 GCA_037444775.1 Candidatus Altimarinota bacterium | reverse complement strand
AAATAACTAAATTTTATAATTTTTCCGAAAATCTTTTTTAAATTTGTCAAAATTATTATCTAAAATAGCCATTCTTGCCTTTTTAGCTAAATTTATTAAAAAGTATAAATTATGATAACTAAGTAAATGCATTCAAAGAATTTCATTTTCTACTGTTAAATGTCTCAAATATGCTCTTGAATAATTTTTACAAACCTTACAATCACAAAATTCATCAATAGGATTTTTATCAAATTCATATTGTTTATTTTTTATTTTAACATTTCAGAAACTAGAAAAAGCAGTTCAATGTCTTCAAAGCCTTGTCGGGAAAACACAATCAAACATATCAACTCATCTAGCAATTCCCTCAATTAAATCTTCTGGTGCTCAAACTCACATCAAATATCTTGGCTTATTTTCAGGCAAAACTTCTTTCATTATATCAAGAATTCTATACATATCTTCTTTAGATTCTCAAACAGAAAGTCATCAAATTGCAACTCAAGGACAATCAAGTTTTCAAATAAATTCAGCTGATTCTCTTCTCAAATCATCATAAATTACTCCTTGAACAATAGGAAAAAGTGCTTGTAAGTATTCTCAATTTTCTGATCTTTTTTGATTGTTTTCTTTCCATCTTTTTACACATCTTTCTGCCCATCTATGAGTTCTTTCCATTGCTTTTTTAGCATAATCATAACTAGAATCTCAAGCAGAACACTCATCAAAAGCCATTATAATATCAGCTCATAAATCATTTTGAATATCCATAACATTTTCAGGATCAAAAAAATGCTTACTTCAATCAATTATACTTCTAAAATGAACTCATTCTTCTGTAACTTTCACAAGGTGGGAATCCCCCCTAGTCCCCCTTAATAAAGGGGAAAGTGAAGCAGTTTTTTTTTGTCTTGCTCAACTTCACAAAGAAAAAACTTGAAATCATCAAGAATCTGTCAAAATAGGTTTATTGTAATTTTGAAACTTATGCACTCATCAAAAACTTTTTATAACTTCAGTTCAAGGTCTCAAATAAAGATGATAAGTATTATTAAGAATAATTTCAGCTCACATAGAATCCAAATCTTCTTTTGTTATAGCTTTTACTGTTGTTTTTGTTCAAACAGGCATAAAAACAGGAGTTTCAAAACTTCAATGTTCAGTTAAGAATTCTCCTGCTCTCGCATAATTATCTTTAGATTTTAAATTAAATTCAAACATTTTATTTGGTTAAAAGTTAAGGAATTATATAACTCATCTTTCTGCTAATTCTTCCATCATTTCTTCAAGAACTTTTCTATTTTCTAGTTTTTGTTTTTCCCTTTCTTTTTGTTGAGTTTTTGTAAAATATTTATGATCTTTCAACAACTCTAATGAACCATGGTTCCAATCTGGATCTTTTATTTTGATATTTCTTATTAATTCTAATTCTTTTTTTACTGCATCTTTTTTATCAAAAAAATCCTCTCTTCACAAATTATCCAAATCAGCATCTTTAATTATTTCTTCATAAATATTCTTTGGAACTTTATAATCATAAGCTGTAGCTAAAATTATTTCCTCTATTAATTTAATTTTTTCCTCCGAATAAAGAATAGTTTTTAAATAATTTTTTGCTATTTTAGCTCAAATATACTCATTATTGTCATATTGTATGATAAAACCAGTATCATGAAAAAGTCCAGCAAGTCAAAGCATTTCAATGTCATCTTTATTAAGTCATTCTTTTTCTCAAAGATACATAGCTCTTTCCATCACTTCAATTGAATGATTATATTGATGATAATAGAAATTCTCCAACGGTGTAAGAAGTTTATTAACATAGTTCATAGCATTTTTTAAAATCTCCGTTTTTTTCATAAAGTTGTGAAATTATTATCTATCTAAAATTTTTGTTACATCATTATATCAAATAAATAAACTAAGTAAAATCAAAACCACAAAAAAAGAAAAGTGAATAAAATTCTCTATATTTGGAGTTATAGCTTTTTTTCAGATTATTCTCATAATAATAGAATTAATAGTGATGAAAACAAATCTTCATCAATCAAGAGCAGGAATTGGTAACAGATTAAAAACTCACAGATTTATTGATATAATAGCTCAAATTATTATTATAAAAGTTACTCCTGCTTCCAAAGAATTACTAACAAAATCTACAATTCAAATCGGTCAACTCATTTGTTCAACAGCTTCTTGTCTTTCTTTTGGTGTTTCGGGATTTACAATCTTTTTTATTAAAATTACAATTCATTTGAAAGTCAACAAACTTTGATTATAGGTTTCCAAAGTTCCATATTTTATTGATTCAAAAAATCAGTATTTATATTCAAAATCTTTGTTCAAAGAAATATTATCACTTAAATAAGCTCCAATCTTTCAAATATTTTTTTCATCAGCTTTTGGAATAACTGAAATAACTTCATTTTTTCAATTTCTTTCAACAATAAAATTTATCTTTTTTCAGGAATTCTTTCATACAATAGCCATTATTTCCTCTTTAGAAGAAATGGAAATCTTTTCTGAGTTTTCTAATTCTATTCAAGTCAAAATATCTTCTTTTTTTAATCAAGATTTTTCAGCCACAGAATCTTTAACCGGGTAAATTATAACTCAAGGTTTTTTTGTTAACAATCAAATATTTATTGCTTGTTCTGGAGTTGGAATTAATTTTAAATCTAAGTTAGTAGAAATTTTATCATTTATTCAAATAGGTTTTACTCAAATAAAAAATAAAATAGAAAAAATAAAAATAGCCAAAACAAAATTCATAAAAACTCAAGCCAAAATAATTATTGCTTGTTGCCAAGATCTTTTATTTACAAGAGCTTCTTTATCATCTTTATCTTTAAGCAAAGTTGGATCCTCTCATTTCAATCTAACAAATCAACCTAAAGGTAACCAATTTAAAGTATAAACTGTTCATCTTTTATCAGTAAAAATTTTTTTTGCTTTTGGAGGAATTCAAAGACCAAATTCTTCAACTTTTACTCAAAAAAATCTAGCAGTAGAAAAATGTCAAAGCTCATGAACCAAGACAATTATAGAAAACATCAATATTGAAACGATTATTCAAATTATTATCATATTTTTAAATTATTTTTAGTATTTTAAATTTTGGGTAGTTTAGAAGTTTTTTTTTATTTTTCAAACTTTTTTTAAATAAAAATAAAATTTGAAAAATCTAAAAATTTTTATATACTAAAAATCTAAACTCAACAAAGGGTTAAAGTTCTATATTAAGTTAAGACCTCACCCTCCCCTTAGAGGAGAGGAAAAGAAAAAATTGTAGCTATTCTTTTTCTTTTGTATTTTTATTTTATTAAATAGTAATTATGTCTGAAATTAAATTATTAGAATTATTTCCAGAAGACCATAAATATTTCACTTTTTTAAAAAAAGTTTTTCGTCATAATCTTCGTAAAAAATGATTTAGAAGAGTTTCAAGTCCTATTTTAACAGAATCTAGTTTATATACAAAATCATGACAAGAAAAATATAATAAATATTTTTTAGCCAATAATAAAGATTTGAACTTAAAATTTGATAGTTCTTTATCAATTTTGAATTCATATATTATGAATAACAAAAAAGAGGAACTTCAACCCGTTTATTATTATTATATTGAAAATTTATTCAGAGAAACAAATAAATGAATCAAAGAAATTACAACTATTGGTTGAGAAATAATTTGAGAACATGATCCAATTCTTGATATAGAATTAATACACTTGAATTGTACAGTTCTAGATCAAATTTGACTTGCTTGAAAATATGAAGTTAGAGTAAATCCAATTTGAATAAAAAAAGAACAAGAAAAATTTATTGAAGCTTTAAAAGATTTTTATTCTAATAAAAAACACAATTTAACAGAAGAAAGCATAAAAGATTTAGAAATAAATCCTTTAAAATTATTAACTCCAAAATCTGAAGATGAAGAAATTTTACTTTCAGAAATTCCAAAAATGGAAAAATATTTAAAAAAACATTGAAAAGCATTTTTTGACAAATTCAAAGAATTTTTAGAATTATTAAATATTGATTACAAGATAAAAAACACTTTTTTTTGAAATAGAGAATATTTTTCATATATAGCTTGGGAAATAGTTGAAAAAGAAACAGGAAAAGAAATTGCATCGGGTTGAAGATATGATAATTTAGCACAAATGATTTCTGACAGTAAAGAAATTCCTTGAAGTGGTTTTTATACTGAAATTCCTGTAATTATTGAAATGTTAAAAAATAATAACATTAAATTAAAAAACAAAGATGAACTTGATTTATATTTTGTTCAACTTTGAGATGAAGCAAAAAAAGAGGTTTTACCGATTGCACTAAAAGCAAGAGAGGCTTGAATAAATACATTAACTTCTCTTTGAACACCTTCAATGAAAGAACAAATGTTAAAAGCTCAAAGAAGTTTGGCAACTTTTGTTGTAATTGTTTGAATAATGGAAGCAAGAAACTGAATTTGGCAAGTTAGAGATACTATAAATGGAAAACAGGAAGAAGTAAAAAAAGAAAATATTATTGATTATATTATTGAAAAAATTTGAACAGATAAACTTGACTTTTACTCACCTATAAAAGATTTAGTTGTAAATTAAAAACCTCCCTATAGGAGAGGAGATATATGAAAATTATTAATAAATAATATTATGTTCACTTGAATAATAGAAAAAAAAGCAAGAATTACTAATATTTTTTGAGGAAATATTAGTGTAGAAAATATTTTTTGAAATAAACTTGGGATTGGTCAAAGTATAGCTCATGATTGAGCTTGTATGACTATTACAAGTTTTGATGAAAAAATTTATTCTTTTTTTGCAATGGAAGAAAGTTTTTCTAAAACCAATTTTTGAGAAAAAGAAGTTTGAGATTTTTTTAATATAGAATCAAGTTTAAAATTTTCTTGAAAAGTTGATTGACATTTTGTTACTGGACATGTAGACACAGTTTGACAAGTGTCTAGACTAGACAAAAAAGAAGATAATTCTTTAGTCATTTATATAAAATTTGATGAAAAGTTTAAAAATAATATTATAGAAAAATGAAGTATAGCTATAAATTGAGTTAGTTTAACTATAGTTGAAACTTGAGAAGATTTTTTTTCTGTTTCATTAATTCCTCTAACTCAAAAAATTACAAATCTTTGAGATTTGAAGGTCTGAAATAAAGTAAATTTAGAATTTGATATGATTTGAAAGTATATAATTAAATATTTAGGTAAAAATTAAAAAAAGCATTTTAAATTTATAATAGAATTATAGCAAAACAGAAAACAAAAAAGCTAAAGATAATCTTTAGCTTTTTTGTTTTGAAATAAAATTAGTAAAATCTATAAATTCAATATTATTTTTAATTTCATTTAAATTTAAATTAATAACAAATCATTTTTCAGAATTAAAATGAGAAATTGCTGAAATATTTATACTTTTTGAAAAAGTTTTATATTTCACTTCAATTGGAATAATTGAAACTTCTTTTTTAACTATAAAATCAATCTCAGTTCAAGTTGTTGTTCTGTAAAAATAAATATTATCCTTTCCATATTTATTTATAAGTTCTAAATAAATAAAATTTTCAAACAAACTTCAAGAATCTGTTCTTGAATCTAAATTAAGAAAATTTCACAAAATCTGATTTCTTATTCAAATATCAAAAAAATAAAGTTTCGGTGATTTAGTTACTTGAGATCTAATATTTGTAAAATATGGATTTACAATATTTAGAATAAAAGTGTTTTGTAATAAATCTATATATTTTTGTACATCTGTTCTTGATATATTAAGAGTATTTGTAAGCTCTGAAATATTTAACATATTTCAGATTTGTACTGAAAAAACTTTAACTAAATTATTAAAATTTCTTAAATTATCTATTTTTCCAATAGATCTGATATCTTTATTTATGTAAGTATTAACATATTCTTTTAATAAAACTTTTTTCTTATCTAAATCATTTTCTAAAACAACTGCAGGAAGTCATCAATAAAGTAAATATTCATTTAACAAGTTTATAAATAAATTTTGTATAATTAAAGGTTTGATTGTTTTATAAAAATACTCTATTTCCTTTATTTTTTTAAATTCTAAAAACTCTTTGAAATTCAAAGGATTTATATAAAAATCTATTTTTCTTCAAACAAGACTATCTTGAAATCTTGCTTTTATTTCAAGATTAGAAGATCCAGTAACAAATAACTTTACTTTATCTTTATGTTCATCATACAAATATTTCAAAAAGTTTGATGGATTATCTAAATACTGAATTTCATCTATAAAAAAATATGACATTTCTTCTTCATTAGAAATATAATTTAGAAGATTCTTTGTTGAATTATTTAAATCTTGTAATATATCAAAATCTTCAAGATTGAGATAATAAACTTGTTTTCATTCATTTTTTAAGTTTTCTAAAATTATTTTCAGAATACTAGTTTTTCATACTTGTCTAGCTCAATTTAAAAAAATTATTTTATCGTCATAAAGCCATTTTTCAATTTCTTTTAAAACTTCTCTTTTAAACATACTTAGTATTTTTTACGATATATTAAAATTCTACTAAGTAATTTTAATATATTTTTCTAAAATTACAAATTATTTTTATTTTTTAACTCATTTCAAACCATCCAAAAAGGCAAAAAATCTACTTTAGAATTAGAATTATCATTAAGATTTCTTGTTCAAACAAAAGATAAAGTAGTTCTATTAAACTCTAATATTTTGTCTTTATAAAAATCATAAAAAGAAGAAAATATTTTAGGAATTGTATCTTTATCATTAACTTTTACCTCAATTGGAAGAATTCATCAAGTTTTAAATTCATAAATAAAATCTATTTCACTTCAATTAACTTTATTATAAGTTTTTATTTCATCAGAAAAAATTTGCTTATTTTTTAATATTTCTAAATAAACAAAATTTTCAGTTATATTTCAATCAAAATCTAAAAAATCAAAATTATTTCTAAAATAATTTACAATTCATAAATCACTTAAAAAAAATTCTGCTTGTTTAGAATATTCTTTTCTTGAATCAGAGTAAAAAGGATAAACTTTATGTAACAAAAAACTATATTCTAATATTTCTAAATATTTTTCTGTTTTGTCTCTACTTACTCCTAAAAAAGAAGATAATGTTGAAATATTTAAATAAGAGCTTATATTATTAGCCAAAAAAGCAAATAGTTTTTTAAAATGTACTAAATCTCAAGAAGAAAGAAAAAAAACAATATCTTTTTTTAGATAAATATCAATGATTTCACTTATTTTTTCTATTTTCTCTTGTTTTGTTTTTAATGAAACTACAGCTGGATATCCTCAAAAAATATAATATTCAATTAAAAGAGTTTTTATATTATCAAACATAAAAACTTCATATTTATCTTTTGATAAAAGTTCTATTTTTATTCAATTAAATTCCAAAAATTCAAAAAAAGAAAAAGGATAGACCCAAATTTGTTTTACTCTTCAAACAAGAGAACTTCAAAGTTTTTTTATTTGCCAAAGTCAGCTTCAAGTAGCTATAATCTTTAATTTAATATTTTCATCATCATACAAAGATTTCAAAATTTGTTCTATATTATTAACAGTTTGAACCTCATCCAAAAATAAAATTCAATCATTAAGAAAATCAACATTATAATTAAATTCTAAATACTTGATAAATTCAGATTTGTTAAAAAAAGTTTTTTCATATATATCATCAAAATTTATATAAACTTTCTTACAATTTAAATTATCATCATTTAATAAAGTTTTCAATAAAGTAGTTTTTCCAACTTGTCTTGCTCAATATATTATTATGAGTTTTTCTTTATCAAAAGAACCATAAATTTCTTTTAAATATTTTTGTCTTTTAAATATCATAAATCATATATTAAAAATATTATTAACAGTAGTATATAAAGATTTTCTAAAAAATCAAAAATTTAACAGTAAATATTATGTATATTTTTAAAAATTTAACACATAATACTTTTTTCTTTCAAAAAAACTTCCAATTTTGGAAAAATATTTTTTTCTAAAGTTTCTAAATTTTCATCACTAAATCTTCAAAGAACCCAATCGGAAACTTCAAACTTAGAATCAAATCAAATTCAAACTTTAAATCTTCCCCATTTATTCTCTCAAATGTTTGTAATAATGCTTTTTATTCAATTATGTCATCCTGCACTTCAAGAATTTCTAAATCTAATTTTTCAAAACTCCATACTTAAATCATCAAAAACAACCGAAATATCTTCTGGAGAAATTTTATAAAAACTCATTATTTTTAAAATGGATTCTCAACTTAGATTCATATAAGTTAAAGGTTTCAGAAGCAAAACTTTCTCTGAGTTAATAATTCAAGTTGAAATTTCTCACTTAAATTTAGTTTCTTCTTTGAATGAAGAAAAATTATTTTTTTGTGCAAAAAAATCCAAAAATAAAAAACCTAAATTATGTCTAGTTTTTTTATAATCATTTCAAGGGTTTCACAGTCAAACTATCAGTTTCATAAAAAAATGTTTAATATTAATTCAGCCTAATATTATAAAATTAGCCTATATTTGCAAAACTTTTTTATTTTTATATAATCCATAAAAATTTTTATTTATTAGATATTTTATTATGCAAAGGATAAAATGAATTGTTATAGAATGAAAAAAACTTGGTAGACAAATTTGATTCAGAACAGCAAATATTTTATTAAAAAGCAATGAAATAGAAGATTGAACTTATAGAGTAAATGTACAAATAAATAATTATCTCCCCTCTGAGGAAATGGCTAAAGTGAGGTCTGGAGCTTGAGTTTATAGAAAGTGTCTTAATTTATTTGAAGTTCATATTTTTGATTTTAATGAAGATATTTATGGTGAAGAAATAGAAATTATTTTACTTGAAAAAATAAGAGAAAATAAAAAAATAAGTTCTTTAGAAGAGTTAAAAAGTTTGATACAAAGTGATTTATATTACATTAAAAATAATAAATTCATTTGAATAACTTTTGGAACTTTTGATAATGTACATTTATGACATAGATATTATCTAGAAAATGCACATAAATATTGTGATTATTTAATAACAATAATTGCAACTGATAAAAATGTACATAAAATAAAGTGAAAATTTCCAAAAAATAAGCAACAAAAAAGATTAGAAGAAATTTCTAAATTATTAATTTCAGATAAAGTAATTTTGTGAGATGAAAATAATCCTATGAAATGGATACAAGGATATAAACCATCTGTGGTTTGTTTTTGATACGATCAAAACTCTTTTAATAAACAATTAGAAGAGTTTATTTCAAATAATAATATGAAAACAAAAATAATAAAAATACCTCCGTTTAAAGAAGATATTTATAAAAGTAGTAAAATGAATAATTTATCTTTGTAGATATGTTTGCAAAAACATTTCTACAATTCTATATAATTATTCTCTCAAAAATTTGATTTCAAAAAAGTTAACAAGGCTTCTTTTTTTTCTTCTTCAAAATAAATATAAAATATTTGCTCATTTTTTGACTTCATTTTTCATTCAAGAACAAAATAAGATTTAACATAGTTTATTTTTTCTATTTTTAAAGCTAGTTTTTTTCATAGCATAGCAAAAATAATCTTCTTTAATTCTCTTGTTTTTTTATCTGAACTTAATTTTATGTACATATATTTTTATTAAATTATAAAAATGGCTATTTAATTCTAAACAAAACTTTATAACCTTGTCATAAATAAGAATTTATAAAATTTACTTTTTGTTCATCAGTTTCAAGTTCATTAATATAAGAAACATATTGTTTAAGAAAAGGATAATGTGAATCTGAAATTTTATTATTTTTCACAGAATCTAAAATTTTTGAATAACAATCTAAAAGCTTTTTTCCTCTATTTATTGTTTCTCAAGAAGAAGTATAAGAGTCATAATTAACTCCTGCAGAAAAAACAAAATTTTCTATATTTTTATCTTTTGAATAATTCTCTAAAGCCATTTTTAAACAAACACTATCTGTTTCAACTAATTCAAGTTTAGAGGAAGTAAAAGTTTTTAACAAATTTTCATATCTTCTAGTTAAATCATGTCTCGGATCTTTATCAATTGTTGCTGCATTCAAATCTACAAGAAAATAATCTATTCATAATTTGTGGATTCTTTCAACAGCAATATCTGGATTTTCATCGTAAATATATTTATCAAATACACTAACTAAAGAGTCTTCCATTAATCTTTTATGATTATCTGAAATATTATATTTTAGAAATGTTCATATTCTATAAATTCAAGCACTTGATTTGAAATGAGAATTTGGATTTTGAATATTAGAATAAATTTCATTCAAAGTTTTTCTTGAATCTAATCTAATATTTTGTGGAATTTTTTCTTCTGAAATAATTTGTCTCATAGCTCAAACTAATGTTGAAATATCAGAATTCAAAGAATTTTTTATAATAAGGTTTTTCAACTCTTTTCATCATAAAAATGTATCTAAAAATTCTTTTTGTTTATCTTGTGCTATATTTAAATCAAATAATATCTTTAGATATTCTCTATGATACAAAAATGGTGCTTCTGCAACACTAACTTTTCACAACTTATATTCTGAATAAGAAGCTGCTTTCAAATTAGAAAAACTATGAGGAATAACAGAAAAAGTTATATAAATAAAAATAATAAAAAATATTACAAAACTACCTGAGAATTTTAGATTTTTTTCAAAAATACTATCATTATTTTCATAAGCAGATAAATAATATATTCAAAATATTATCATTAAAATAAATGAAAAATACATAACTATTCAATACCAAACAACTCAAAAAGCTGAGATTGTCCATAAAAAAGTATAAAAACAAGCAAATACTAAATTTATTTTAAATAAATTTGTAGAGTTTCTATTTTCTAAAGATAAAGAAAAAAAAGTAAGAGGTAAAATAAATACCAGTAAAACAAAAATATATCAAAACGGCAATCAAATATTTGACATAAGAAGTGTGAAAAAATCTCTTGTCTCTGGAATTATGAAAAGTAATATTTCAAATAAAATAACACCATAAACTCAAATTGAATAGTGATTTTTTCTAAAAGGTAAAAATAACAACAAAGTCGGCAATAAAGCTAAAAACAAAAATCAAATATCTGTAAATTCTCATTTCTGATTTACTTGCATTGTCAAATTCCAAGGCAATTTTATATAATTATTAATTCCCTCTTCATAACCAAAATATCTTCCGAAATCTTCATTTGTAGTTGTTCCCGTATTAGAAACAGATAGAGACAAACTAGATTTATTTTCTATTTTTTCTAGTTCTTCTTTAGTATAAATTTTTGAATAATCTACATTAAATATTTCTGCTTTTCCTCACAATAAATTTCAAATAGATACTTCTTTTGCATTATAAATGTTAAATCCAGCCCAAGGTAAAATAGCAATAATAACTCAAATTAGTAGTGAAGTCAATCTCGGAATAAAAATTCTAAACCTTTTCTGCAATTTCATTCTAGCATAAACTAAAGAAAATGCTCATAAAACAAATGAAAATGCTGAAAAATATAATTTACTTTCTGTAGTAGAAAAACTAACTACATTCAAATAACTCCAAAATCATCAGGCAGTAAAAATAGATAAATAAATTCACAAAAATCATAAAAATCCAAATATTCAAAGTCTAGTAAAAAATAAAATTCAAACAACAGCTGAAATTAAAATCAAACTTGTGAATTTTATAGTAAAAGCAAGTCATAAAAGAATTCAAATTAGCAAAAATTTTTTTAATAAATTTTTTTCAGATTGAACAATTTCTTCTTCCTTTTGCTTTTTATTATAAATATCAAATATAAAATATAAAGCTGAAATACTGACAAAAAACAAAGCTGGGTCTATTTTCATATCTTTTGCTTGTTCAAAAACAACCATTGGCATAGATATAAATATAGCTGAAGCTAAAAGTGGTAAATTTATAAAAGTTTTTTTAGAATTTTTAAAAAGAAGAGAAATTATCAAAGTTATTGAAATAACAGACAAAAATCATCAAACATTATTTAAATAAAAAGCTAAAGTTGGAGAATTAAACAAATATCAAATTCAAGTAAAAGTCTGCCAAGTCATCATAGAACCAAATTCAGATAAACTTCAACTAGCAGCCATTAATTTAGGAAAATTCATATATGCTCACAAATCATCCCATCAAATAGGAAAAGGTCTAAAAACTGAAATTAAATTTACACTTAAAACTAAAGTTATAATAATAAATAAAAATTCTGTAGTTAATAGCTTAGAATTTAATCTATCTAAAATATTTTTTGACAAAAGTTTATGATTATCAAATTCTATTTTGTAAGAAAATATTGATGAAAAAGTTCATAAAAATTCTTTATATGAAAAGACTAAAAATATTACTAATATGGAAAAAACTGAAATCAAATTGTAAAAACCTAGGAAACCTAAAATTGCTAATAAAAATAAAAAACTAAAAAATCAAATATTCATTCAAAATAAAAATTTGTATTTATCATCTTTTATAGAAAAGTCAGATAAGATTAAAGATAAAATTTTTTTTCAAAAAGAAAGAAAAACAATACACAAAAGTATAGGTAAAATAGAAAAATACAATATCTTAAAAAATAAAATAAATCCAGAAGATAAAAAAGCCGTAGAAATGCTTGTTTCTTCTGCAAAGACAAAAAATAATGAACTTAAAATATATAAGTGTAAAAGAAAATAGATAAATATTTTGAAAGGTGTGAAATAAACTTTTTCACTAAAATCTTTTAATGAAAAATATTTATAAATTCAATATCAAATAGCCAAAAAAGGAATATAGTAAAAATATCAATCAAAATTTTCTAAATGATTAAATTTTATATAATAAAAAAACATTATAAGCAAGGAAAAGAAAAACAAAACAAATAATTTTATCAAGTAACTTAGCATTTTCATGTATTTAAAAAATAAAAATAATTGTTCCAATAATAAGAATTTTACTGATTTGTAAAGAGTTTTTTATTTTATTTGTTAAAAAATATATTTTAAAACTTTACAAAAAGTATTTTTAATATAACTTATACAAAATTTTTGAAAATTAATAAATAATAAAATATGATAGACCAACATAATAGTTTAGCAGAAAAGTTTTTGAAAAAATGAATTTGGTTATATATTTTTTCTTTTATTATTGCTCCTATTGGATATATAGTAAAAATTATTTTATCTGGAGAATTATCAGTTGATGAAATATGAATAATATATTGAGTAATGAGTTTAATGGTATTATTAAGCTCTTTTAATGATTTATGAATGGCAGAAAGTCTAAATAAATTTATTCCTGAATTTATCACAGAAAAAAGGTATGATAAAGTAAAAAGTATTTTGACTTATGCAATTTTAGCTCAAATTATAACTTGATCAATAATATTTATAATATTTTATTTTTGAGCCGATTATTTATCTATAAATTATTTCAAGGATCCAAAAAGTGCTGAAATAATAAAGCTTTTTGCTTTTTTCTTTTTATGAACAACTTTTTTTAATGTTATAAATGTATTTTTTCAGTCTGTTCAAAACACTTTTTTACAAAAATTAAGTGAACTTTTGAGAATGCTTTTTATATTAGGTTTCACCTGATATATGTTTCTCAGTGGTTCTGGAAATATATTCAATTATAGCTTAAGTTGGGTTTTATGATTATATTTCTGAATATTTATCTCAATCTTTTTCTTTTACAAAAATTATTACAAAAATTATTTAAAAGATGTAAAAATAATTTATTCTAAAGAATTTTTTCATAAAATTTTTAGTTATGCTTTAATTGTATTTTTATGATCTCAAGCTTGAACTTTATTAAGCCAAGTTGATATGCAAATGATTATTTATATGTTATGAAATACAGATGCTTGATATTATACAAATTATTTAAGTATTATTTCAATACCATTTATGCTTATTTGACCAATATTTGGTTTTTTATTTCCAGTTTTTTCAGAAATGACCGCAAAAAAAGAATTTGACAAAATCAAATTAATAAAATCTATTTTCACAAAAAACTTTTTATCTTTTTCTATAAGCTTTTCTATATTTTTTCTAGTTTTTGGAAAAATTATTTCAACAGTTCTTTTTTGAGAAAAATTTTTACAATCAGGAGTAATATTACAATGGTCTGTTTTATTTCTAAGTTTTAATTTTTTATTACAAATTAATTTTAATATATTAGCTGCTAATTGAAAAGTAAAAGAAAGATTAAATATTATACTTATAGCTATAGTTTTTAATACGATTCTAAATATTATATTTATTAAATTAATGTGAGTTACATGAGCTGCTCTTGCCACTTGATTTTGATGGCTTTTAATTTGGTTTTTATCAGAATTAAAGCTAAAAGAATATAATTCTAGCTTTGATTTTAAATATTTATTTAAAAATATTTTTATATTCAGTTTGATTTGATGATTGATTTATTTCTTTTTAGTACCTTATTTTGAAAATATAAATAATAGATTTTATGAATTTATATTACTATTTTTATTTTCTATAATTTATTTCTGAATTTATTTTATAGTTAATATTTCTGATTTCAAATATTTTTACAAAGAAATTAAAAAAATTAAAAGTTGAAAATAAGTATTATTTTATATAATAAAAAATAAATTTTATAGATAACCAAAACTTATGAAACAAAAAATAATTGTAACTTGAGGAGCTTGATTTATAGGTTCAAATTTTTTAAATAAATATGTGCTATTACACCCAGAAATTGATTTTATAAATATTGATGCACTAACTTATGCTGGGAAATTAGAAAATATTTCTGAAGAAGTTCAAAAATCTTTGAATTATTTCTTTGAAAAATGTGATATTAGAGATATTTCTGCATTAGAAAAAGTGTATGCAAAATATTCCCCCACTGATATCATTCACTTTGCTGCTGAAAGTCATGTTGATAATAGCATAAAAAATCCAATGATTTTTACTGAAACGAATGTTATTTGAACACAAAATCTTTTAGAATGTCACAAAAAATTTGGACTTAAAAGATTTCATCATATTTCTACAGATGAAGTGTATTGAGATTTGCCAAACTGATGATTTTTTACTGAACAAACTTCTTTAAATCCTTCAAGTCCCTATTCTTCTTCAAAAGCAAGTTCAGATTTTTATGTGAAAGCATATGGAAGAACTTTTTGAATTGATTATGTTATAACAAGATGCTCAAATAATTATTGACCAAATCAAGATACTGAAAAACTTATTCCTCATTTTATAGATTTACTTCAAAAAAATGAAAAAGTTACAGTGTATTGAGATGGAAGTAATATTCGTGATTGGCTGTATGTAGAGGATCATTGTGATGCCATTTGGGAAGTTTTTACAAAAGCACAAAATAAATCAATTTATAATATTTGAGGAAATAATGAATATACTAATCTTGAAATTACTAAACTCATTTTGAAAGAAATGAATAAGTGAGAAGAATATATTAGCTTTGTAGAAGATAGAAAAGGTCATGATGTTCGTTATGCTATTGATGCTACAAAAATTAGAAATGAACTTTGATGGGAACCAAAAATAAAATTTGAAAATGGAATTGTGAGAACAATACAATATTTTTTAAAGAAAGAGAAAAAAAGTGACATAGATATAATTCAATACAATGATAATATTTCCAGATTATTAAAATGGAATAATAAAAAAATTGAGTTATTAAAAGAAACTATAGCAAAGAAAGAAAGTAGGATATACTTTAGAGAATGTGAAGTATGGTGGTGTCAAGTTTGAGAAAATTTATGAACAGAAATATATTGAAAATGAGATGATTTTACTAGACCTGTTCTTATAATTAAAAAAACTTGAAAAAATAGTTTTATTTGAATACCAGCAACCACTAAATTTAATAATATTCGTAATAAAACAAATATATCAGAAAAGATTATTCTAAATTGAAAAGAATCTGTATTTTTATTTCATCAAGCAAAAAATTTTGATAAAATTAGATTACAAAGAAGAATATCTGAATTATCAGAAAATGTTTTTACAGAAATTTTAGAAAAATTCCTAGATTCTATAAAAACAAAAAAATAAGCCTTCTCTTTTACAGAGAAAGCAGAGGGTTACCCCTAAGATGTAACTAAATTATAGTATATTATTTTAAAAAATCAAATTTTTTTATGAAATGAATAATTCTTGCTGGATGAAGCTGAACAAGATTATATCCAATTACTATGTGAATTTCTAAACAACTAATGCCAATTTATGACAAACCAATGATTTATTATCCTTTGTCAGTTTTGATGTTGGCCTGAATACAAGAAATTTTGATTATTACCACTCCTGAAGATCAAGCAAGTTTCAAAAGACTTTTATGAGATGGAAAAAAATGGGGAATTTCTTTTAGTTATGAAATTCAACCAAGTCCAGATGGACTAGCTCAAGCCTTTATCATTTGAGAAAAATTTATTGGAAAAGATGATGTGTGTCTTGTCTTGTGAGATAATTTATTTTACTGACAAGGATTGAGTGAATTACTTAAAAGTGCTGTAAAAACAGTTAAGAAAGAAAAAAAATCTGTTGTTTTTGGCTATGAGGTCACTGATCCTGAAAGATATTGAGTAGTAGAATTTGATGAAAATAAAAATGCTCTTTCTATAGAAGAAAAACCAAAAATTCCTCAATCAAATTTTGCAGTTGTCTGATTGTATTTTTATACAAACAATGTGGTTCAAATAGCAAAAAACACACAGCCAAGTGAAAGATGAGAATTAGAAATTACTTCTGTAAATCAGACTTTTTTAGAAACAAATAGCTTAAAAGTAGAAATTATGAATAGAGGTTTTGCTTGGCTTGACACTTGAACTCATGAAAGTATGCTTGATGCTTCAAATTTTATTCAAATTATAGAGAAAAGACAAGGTTTGAAAATCTGATGTCCTGAAGAAATTGCTTATCTAAATAATTGGATTTCAAAACAAGATTTAGAAAATTTAGCAAAACCTTTACTAAAAAGTAATTACTGAAAATATTTATTAAAATTATTAAAATAATGTTTCATTTTAGCAATACTCCTCTGACTTGAGCTATAATAATTGAACCTCAAATTTTTTGAGATGAAAGAGGTTTTTTTATGGAAACTTATAATGAGAAAGAATTTCAAAATGCTTGAATAAATGTACATTTTGTTCAAGATAATCATTCTAAATCAAGAGCTTGAGTTTTAAGATGACTTCACTTTCAGACAATAAATACTCAAAGTAAACTAGTAAGAGTAATTTCAGGTAGTGTTTATGATGTTGCTGTTGATTTAAGAAAAGGCTCTAAATCTTATTGAAAATGGTTTTGAGTAATTTTAAGTGCAGAAAATAAAAAACAATTTTTTATTCCTAAATGATTTGCACATTGATTTTTGACACTTGAAGATAATACAGAATTTGTGTACAAATGTGATGATTTTTATAATCCTGAATGAGATTCTTGAATTGCCTATAATTCTCCAGAATTAAATATAAATTGGTGAGAATATTTTGATGAAGATAAATTAATAATTTCTGAAAAAGATACAAAACATCAAAATTTTGATGAAAAAAGATTTTATTTCTGATATAGAGAATTAACACAAAATATTTATGTCTATATTGATACTCAAAATATTTGGCAATCTCTTAAGAGTGATTGATGGCTTATTGACTGGAAAAGATTTATAAGATATTTGCAAGACAAATTTAAAGTTAGAAAAGTGTATTTATTTTTGTGATATGTAATAGAAAACAAAGATTTTTATAATAATTTAAAATCTTGGTGATATGAAATCATATTTAAAGAAACCAAAAAAATATGATGAAAAGTAAAATGAAATGTTGATTCTGAGTTAGTTTTACAAGTTATGAAAGATATTCAAAAATATAATTGAGTTTTATTAGCTACTTCTGATGGAGATTTTGCTTGTTTGGTAGATGAACTAAAAGAAAAAAATAAATTTTTTTGAATAATGCCACCAAATTATAAATTTTGTTCCTATTTATTAAAAGAAAGATCAGAATGAAAAATATATGACATTTGTAATATTGCTTCAAGATTTTCTCAAAAATTAGAAACAAAAAAATAGCAAAAAAATGAGAGGTTCATTACACTGACTCACCAGTTTTACTACTACTCTCTGTTGCTACATTAAGGACTTTACACTATTTTTTAAAAATTGCAAATTTTTTATGAAAAAAATTCTTCTCACTTGAGCAAATTGAATGTTAGCCTTTGATTTCAAAAGATTCTATAGCAATACTTTTAAAATTTTTTGATATGATAAACAAGAGTTGGATATTACAAATTTAGAAAATATTGAGAAAATTATTCAAAAAATACAACCTGATATTATTTTAAATTGTGCTGCATATACTCAAGTTGATAATGCTGAAGATGAGTGAAAACTTTTAAATTTTCAAATTAACACTTTATGAACTTACAATTTAGCTAAATTATCAAAAAAATATAATATTGACTTAATAACTATTTCTACAGATTATGTTTTTAACTGAAAGAAAAAAAATTGATATAATGAAAACGATATTTGTCAACCAATAAATGAATATGGAATGAGTAAATATTTATGAGAAAAACTAGCTTTGGAAGAAAATAAAAATAGTATCATTATAAGAACTAGTTGGCTCTATGGATGAGGAAAAAGCTTTAAAAACTTTGTGAATACAATGTTGAAACTATCTGAAACAATAAATGAACTAAAAGTAGTAAATGACCAATTTTGAATCCCGACTTATACAAAAGATTTAAGTTTAGCAATATCTAAAGTTATAGAAAATATTTGAGTTTTTAGATGAAAAATATTACATTTTTCAAACTCTTCACAAAATGCTATAACTTGGTTTGACTTTGCTTATGAAATCTTTAAACTACATTGAGATAATATAAAAGTAATTCCCTGTTCTTCTGAAGGATATATTACAAAAGCTAAAAGACCTAAATATAGTACAATGAAAAATAATAGTGATATTAAATTGAGAGATTGGAAAGATGGGTTGAGAGATTATTTGAATAATTTATAGAAGATGTTTAAACAATTAATCTATTTAATTAATAGATTTATTATTATTAGAAAACTATTTGAATATACTAAATTATTAAAAATTATTAAAAGTTTTAATTTTTGAATTTATATAAGAAATTGAGATGATTTTAATTTTTTATCTTCATTTATTAATTATATATATAATCAAGAAAAAATAGATAAATTAAAGCAAAATTTAGATAAACTAACATTAGAAAAATTAAATAGAACTCTTAATAAAATAAAATTACTTACTCAAAATAATATTTTGAAATTTTCTCTTATATTTGATGAGGAAGATATACAAAATGCTAAAAATTTTGCAATCTTTCTAAAAAATAACAAAAATAATCCATTTCCTATTAATTCATACTATTTAGCAAAAACTAAAAAAGATTATAATTTTGATTTAAATTGAAAAGATATAATTGATTTATGAGCTTGTGATTGAGATTCTTCAATAACTTTCTCAAATGTTTATGAAAAATCAAAAGTTTATTGATTTGAACCAGAAATAAATAACTTTAATAAATTTACAGAAAATATTATAAAATTTAATAAAAAAAGTATTGTAATTCCTGTAAATTTTTGAGTTGCAAACTTTGAATGAGTTTCTAAGTTTCAATGAACTTGAGCATGAGCAAGTATTGGTTGAGATGAGTGAGAAGAAATAAAAATTACAACAATTGATAAATATGTTTTTGATAATAATTTAAATCCTGGAATTATAAAATGGGATATAGAATGACTTGAGTATAATAGTATATTATGAGCAGAAAAAACTATAAAAATTTTTAAACCAATTCTTTTTATAAGTATTTATCATACATGAAAGGATTTCTTTGAAATTAAACCACTTATAGAAAGTTGGAATTTATGATATAAATTTTGAATAGAAAAATGGCATAATGGGCATCCATTTGCAGATACAGTTTTAGTTTGTTATTTTTAAAAATGAAAATTAAAAATCTTATAGTTTGAGCTTGACTTTCTTGAATAATATTAGCTCAAAGATTAGCTGAAAAATGAGAAAATGTTTTAATAATTGAAAAAAGAAATCATATTTGATGAAATTGTTATGATTTTTATGATGAAAATTGAATCTTAATACATAAATATTGACCACATATTTTTCATACTGATATGGAAGATGTTTGGAAATATGTAAATAGATTTAGCGAGTTCTCAAATTTTCAACACAAAGTTTTATGATATGTAGATGGAAATATGATACCAGTTCCATTTAATCTCAACTCTATTTATCAAAGTTTTTCTCCAGAATTAGCTGAAAAACTTGAAGAAACTTTACTTAAATATTACGAATACAATTCAAAAGTTTCTATTACTGAACTTAGAGAAAAAGCAAGTACAGAAAATAATAAAGAATTAAGCTTTTTAGCTGACTATATTTTTGAAAAAATATTTAAAAACTATACTATAAAACAATGGGGAATAACTGCTGAAGAAATAAATCAAGATGTACTTAAAAGAGTACCTATAGTAATATCAAGAGATAATAGATATTTTCCACATAATAAATATCAAGGAATGCCAGAAAAATGATATACAAAAATGTTTGAAAAAATGCTTGATAATAAAAATATAAAAGTACTATTAAATACTGATTACAAAGATATTATTTCAGAAATAGAATATGAAAAACTTTATTTCACTTGACCAATTGATGAGTATTTTGGTTTTAAATATTGAAAATTAGATTATAGAAAAACTCTTTATAAATTAGAAGAATATAATAAAAAATCATTTCAAGAGAATATAGTTATAAATTATCCAAATGAGTATGAATATACTCGTATAACTGAATTTAAAAAATTTTATCCTAATTCCTCTACTTTCAATATAGAAAAAACTATTATTTGTAAAGAAATTCCTTGAGTATGAGAAATAGAAGCTTACCCAGTAGAAACAAAAGAAAATCTTGAAATACTTGAAAAGTATAAAAAAGAGACAAAAAAATTAAATAATGTTTATTTTTTATGAAGACTTGCTAATTATAAATACTTTGATATGGATAAAACGATTAAAAATGTTTTAGATTTTAAATTATAGATTATGATTGTAATAAATAAAATACTGGCTTTATATTATATTATTTCATTTTTAATTAAAACTCCATATTTTTTTAAAAATCCTTTTAAAAATAAAATAGTTGTAAGAATATGATGAAAAGTAAATTTTTTATATGAGATATATTTAAAAAAAGCAAATAAAATTATTGATATTAATATTTCAGATGATTATATTTGAGTGCAAAATATTGTAACAATAAAAGCAGATGCACATGATTTAAATATGATTGAAAGTAATAGTGTTGATTATGTAATTTCTTCTCATACAATTGAACATTTGACTAATCCTATAAAGGCAATAAAAGAATGGTGAAGAATATTAAAAAAATGATGAATAATGTACCATTCAATTCCATATTATAAAAAAACTTTTGATAATAAAAGGTTAATTACATCGATTCAGCACTTAATTGAAGATTATAAAAATAATGTAAATTTAAGTGATATTACTCATAACAAAGAGTTTGTTGCTAATTATGATATTAAAAAAGACTCTAGTTTTATTACCAAAGATGAATGGTATAAAAATTATTTAATAAATCCTATAATTTATACTCATTTTCATGTTTTTAATAAAACACTTGTAGAAGAATTATTTAATTATTGCTGAATTAAAAAAAATAGAATTTTTTTTAATAATATAAGTATTGAATATTTTTGAATTAAAGAATAATTTTATAAAATTTAAAAAAAATATGAAAGAAAAATTAAATACTTGAGTAATATATGTATTATGTCCAGCTAAATGAATTACATGATGACCTGAAGCTCTTCATCAACTTGCATATAAATTAACTTGTTTATGAATTAATGTAAAAATAGCTTATTTTCCAAAAATAGATAACCCAATGCCTGAATTGTATAATAAATATTACCCTAATGTTTGTTATACTTATGCTGATAATATAATTGATGATAAAAATAATTTCTTAATTTGTCCTGAAGCATACATAAAAGAAATTGATAAATTTAATTTTATTAAAAAATCAATATGGTTACTTAGTGTTGATTGAATTGAAAAAAGAATACCAATATCATTTTATAATTTATGATTTTTTATTATTAAATTATTATGAAAAATTATATGAATAAATAATAAAATTTATGATTTTTCTTATAGGTTATTCTTTTTTATTAATAATAAAATATGATGTAAATATATTCCCAAAGATAATAATATATTATATTTTTATCAAAGTAAGTATGCAGAAAATTTTATTTTAAATAAAAATAAAAAATATATTTGTTATCCGTTAAGTGATTATCTTAACTATGAATTTATAAAAAATACTTGATATGATATATCTAAAAAAGAAAATATAGTAGCATATAATCCAAAAAAGTGATTTAAATATACAAATAAATTAATAAAATTATATGGTGATAAATTAAAATTTATTCCTATTATAAATATGACTCCTAATGAAGTTCAATTATTATTAAAGAGAGCAAAAGTATATATAGACTTCTGAAATCATCCTTGAAAGGATAGAATTCCAAGAGAAGCAGCACTACAGTGATGTTGTATTATAACAAATATAAAATGATCAGCTAAATTTTATAGTGATATCCCTATTTTATTAGAATATAGTTTTGAGAAATTTAATGCAAAAAATATATATTGTAAAATAAATGAAATTTTTAATAACTATGAGAATAAAGTTGAAGATTTTTGAATTTATAGAGAAGAAATATTAAAACAAGAGTTAATTTTTGAGGAAGAAGTTAAAAATATATTTTTATAATATAAACCTATGTTATGTCAAAAACTTTACTTTTAACATGAACAATATCTCCATCTCAGAAAATATTAAATCAGTGATATAGCTCTTTATCTCTTAATCCTAATAATAGATATTTTGAATATATAAATGCAATAATTTACTATATAAGTCAAAGTAATTTTAATTGCATTGTATTTTGTGAGAATTCTAATTATAATTTTAAAGATTTGGATTTTATTAATCAACTTTGTAAGATTTATAATAAACAATTTGAATTATTGCAGTTTGAATGAAATCATGACAAAACTTTGGAAATATGATATTGATACTGAGATGCTGAATGTATTGATTATGCTGTAAATAATTCTAAGTTATTACAAAATTCTGAGAATTGGTATAAAATAAGTTGAAGATATATTTGTGTGAATATAAATGAAATAATTGAAAGACATATTCATCAAAATAATTTATTTTTTAAATGAGTAAATTATAGTTTTTTTTCTACTTGCACAGCTTTATATAAAACAAATAATACTTTTTATAAGGAATATTTATATAATAAATGAAATAAGGTTAATAAAAATCATAGCTTAGAATATGTTTATTATAATGAATTAAGAATTTTTTTATTAAATAACACATGTTGATACTTAAAAATATTTCCTATTTTTTCGAAATGAAATAATATGATAAAAATTACATTTCCTTTAAAGATTTTATTTAAAATATGATTGTGTAATATTTGAAGTAAAATATCGTTTATATTAGATAAAATACTATATAAATATGAATAATACTCTTCTTCTCACATGAACCATTACTCCGAATCAATATATAGAAAATAAATCAGCTAATGATTTAAATATTGAAAATAGAAAAAAAGACTATATAAGAGCTTTGTTATATTACATAACACAAAGTAACTTTAGTCATATTATTTTTTGTGAAAACTCAAATACTTATTTAGAAGAATTTGAAAGTATAAAAAATATAGCTAAAACTTTTAATAAAAATTTAGAAATTTTAACTTTTAATTGAGATGTTAATTTAGCAATTAATTATTGATATTGAGCTTGAGAATCTGAAATATTTGATTATGTTTTTGAAAATTCAGAATTACTTAAGAATTCAAATAGTTTTTATAAAATTACATGAAGATATATAGTAAAAAATATGAATACTATAATAAAAAAACTGGATGAATCTGAAAATTATTTTCATAAACAATGATTGTTTATGACTCAGTTTACTTTTTCAACTGCATTTTTTAAAATTTCTAAAGCCAATTATCAAAAATATCTCTATAAGAAGCAAATTAAATTATATGAAGATTTAGATAAAAAAGATTATAAAAATGAAATATTTTTTAAAAATCACTTTCCACTAGAAAGACTTTGGTATTGTCTTTTAAGAAATGAATTATTAAAATATACTCAAAAAGTTTCATTTCCAATATTATATGAATACCCTAAAATAAATTCTCATTGATTTAATAATAATATTAGAGATTTAATTTACAAGATTTATTGCATATTAGAGTTAAACCAATATTGATTGATGCATAAAATAATAGATAAATTATTTTACAAAAAAACTTACAAAAAACTTATAGAAGATAATTTAATTTAAAAAACTATGATAATATGAAATTGATTAATTGCAAAAGCATTTAATAGTTATACTAATAATGATAGTGTTTTAATATTTGCTTCTTGAGTTTCAAACTCGCAGAATACGGATTTATTATTATTTAAAAAAGAAATTGATTTATTAGAAAATGGATTAAGAAATAATAAAAATAAATTATTTGTTTATTTTAGTACTTGTAGTATTACAGATGAAACTTTAACAACCTCATTATACGTAAAGCATAAAATTAATGCAGAAAATATAATTAAAGAATTATCTGATAACTATATTATAATTAGAACTTCTAACCCTATTTGAATTACAAAAAATCCTAATACTTTACTTAATTTTTTATTTGATAAAATAAGAAGTTGAGAAACATTCACTATTTGGAAAAATGCACAAAGAAATTTAATTGATATTGAAGACTTATGGAAGATTTCAAAGGAAATAATAGATAATAATTTGTTTAGAAATAAAACTATAAATATTGCAAATAAAATGTATTTTTCTATATTAGAAATAGTTCAAGCTTTTGAATCTATAATAGATAAAAAAGCAAATTATATAATTGAAGATTTATGATGAACTCCTTTTATTAATATCGATAATATAATACCAATAGTACAAAAACTAAATATAAACTTTGACAATGATTATTTAAAAAGACTAATAAAAAAATATTATCCATAACTGTATTAAAATTATGATTTCAAAGTATATATCAATGCAAATGATAAAATGAAAAGTTCCATTTTTGATAAAAGTAATAATTTTTATTATAACTTATAAAAGAAATTTATTATCAAAAAAACTTTGAAAGTTTCAACATTATGAAAATATAGAATGATTAAAAGAGTATTATATTGAAAAAGATATTTTTGATATTACAAAAAGAAAAAATTGAATATCACTTTTTGCTAGATTAAAAAATGCTGATGATTTTTTAGAAATAACCATATTATCTCAAGAGCCATTTTTTGATGAAATCATATTAGTCGATAATAATTCTATTGATACTACAAAAGAAATTTGTAAAAGCTTAGTATGAAGATTTCCAAATAAAATAAAATTTTATGAGTATAGTCCTGAAGTATATCCAGTAGGTCATGAGAAATGGTCTGAAACAAGTGATGATTCAGTGCATGCACTTTCATATTACTATAATTGGACTCTATCAAAAACTACATATAAATATGTAGCAAAACTTGATGATGATATTATAACTTATGATGAAAATTTACTAAAATCAATTACTGATAATATAAGAAAAAATTGAATAAATTATTTACAAATTATTCCTCAATTAAATATAAATAATATTAATTGAGAATTAAAAACTCCTATTTCTCAACCAAATTCAAAGATATTACCACCAATTGCTTGATTATATCTTGATCATTGAATATTCCCTATTTCAGAATATACATATTTTGTAAATGATAAAACTATGGAAACTTTTATATTCCCATTTAAAAGTAAAATATCTTCAATATGATTTATGCATTTGAAATGAATGAAAAATTGAATAAAAAATTGGAAGTGAGATATGGCAAATCTAGCAAAAAATATTTTGGATCAATCAACTTATATTAAATTACCTAATAATTTTAAAGAAAAATTAAAGAAATATCTAAACTTATAAATTTTAGATATTATTTATTATATTATCCCAATTTTTAATATTGTAACTAATGGAAAACTTTTGCCTAAATTCTGAAGTATCGTAACTAATATTTTGATTTCTATAGCATTGTTCCATAGCTATAAATAGATTCTTTATTGAATCATTTTTCAATGAAGTTACATATCAATAATTGGTTTTTAAAATATTATTATTGATATCATCAAAAGAATTCGCAGAATCAAATAATTCTTTTGGTCATGTTTCACAATAAGTTGAAATAATTGTTTTTCACATACATAGAGATTCGATTAAAATCATTGGGAAACCTTCAAAATTACTACTTAGAATAAAACAATCTGATTTATATAGATATTTATAAAAATTTGTTTTATTTCATAAAAAATAAATATTATTACATGATTTTAATCTATTTTTAAGATTTAAATAATCATATTTTAAATCTCATTCTCATAAAAGAATTAATTGTGAATTTGGATATTTTTCATAAAACATATCATATGCTTTCAGTAACCTATCTTGTCATTTTTGATAGGTTAATCTCGCAATATTTATAAATGTAAAATTATCAAAAGTTACATCTTCAATAGGTTCATCTTTATAAAAATCTAGTTTTTCTAAATCAATAGAGTTATTTATCAAAAATAACTTTTCTTTTTTGAAATTATATTTTTTAATAAATGTATTATATTCATCGCTTGATGTTAAAACTATTTTATCTAGTTTTTTAAGTAAATATATCAAAATACTTTTTATATAAACTGACCAAATTCAAATTGTAGTATGAATAACTCAAATACATTTTACCTTATTTCAAAAAAGTAATTTACTTATAGAGACAATCATATAAAAAAAATCTCCCTGTCATATAATTAAGTCAACTTTTTCTTTATTGCAATATTTTGCGACTCTATATGATAACTTAAAAAGAGAGATTATTTTTCTGATTCAAAAACCAAAAATAAATTTTTCATTCAAAGAAACAATCTTTCATTTATAATCATTTCTTGGTTCTTTATCTTCTAAAACCAAATGTATAAATTCATATCATAAATCAACTAATCATTTACTTAAATTAGCTTGAACTTTTTCAACTCATCATCATATTTTTATAGATTCAAAAAAAGATACTATTTTCATAAACTATTACACAAATTAAAATACTTTTCTATATTTTTATCCCAATCAAACTTTTCTTTAACTAATTCACTAGATTTTCATCTTAAATTTTTATAATTTAAAATTGCTTTTTCAAGTCAATTTTCTAAACTTTCTAAATCTCAAGGTTTTACTAAAATTAAATCATCTAAACTTGAAATTTCGTAAGTTCATCATACATCACTTGCAACTACTACACATCAAGATAAAAGTCATTCTAAAACAGTTGTTGGAAGTCATTCTTGAAAACTAGGATTTACAAAAATATCTATTTGTGGCAAAAAATTATTAGCTATAAATTTCCTATTTTGTAATCATAAAAAATTTATTTTATCTGTAATTCACAAAATTGAAACCTGCCTTTCTAGGCTTTGCCTTTTTTCTCAATCTCAAACAATTTCTAATTCAATATTATTAAATCTTTTAGATAAATTTTTAAAAACCTCTATAAATAAATCAACTCCTTTTAGATTTACAAGTCTTCAAACAAATCATATTTTTATAATTCATTCATTTTCTTGCTTTTGTTTTGAAATAAAATTAATTCAATTATAAATTATCTCTATTTCCCTATTTATAAACTTACTATTTATAAAATTTTTACAAGCTTCACTTATTGCAACTATTTTGTCAGCTTTTTTAAAAATCCATTTTCAAATAACTTTATCATAAACATAGGCTATTTTACTTTTAAATAAACTTCATAATTTTACATAATCACTTCAATGTTCAATATGAATCCATTTTAATTTATATTTTCTTGCAAATAATCATCAAATTAAACTTGTCACAAAAAATCTAGTATGAGTAAAAATTCCAAAATTAGTTCTATGACTTAATATTTTTTCTTTTAAATATAAATTAATTAATCTATATTTTTTTGTCCAAAATTTGTAAATTGGAAAATTATTTATTATTTCAAAACTTGGAGCAACTAATACTTCATAATTATCTTTTTTATATCAAATAATTTCTCATTTAAAAATGATTTTTTCAATACCCTCTATTCCCTCTCCTATAAGGAGAGGGTTAGGGTGAGGTATATCTGAAACTATATTTATAAATTCTCAAAAGTTTTTCTTTATCCAATATTTTCCTATTTCTTCTCAAACTGTTTCAACTCATCATTTATGAGGTGGAAAATAGGGCATAAATTGTATTATATTTACTTTATTCATATGTTTACTTAAAAATCTTTCTCCAAATAATTCTAAAAGCCATTCAAAATGCATGAGAATTTTTTACTCATTTTGATAAACTATATTCTGTATATTGTATTTCAACAGGAACTTCAGCAAATTTTATTTTTTTAGTTGAAACTAAATCAATTATTTCTGAAGCATGTCACATTCAATCAATAGAAATTTTTATTTTATCAAGAATTTTACTTCTGAAAACTCTATATCAATTATGAGTATCAGATAAATTAATTTGAGACAGAAAAAAAGTAAAAAGTATTGCTAATTTTAAAACAATTCTCCTTGATAAAGGAATTTTTGTAGTATTTCAATGAGAAAATCTAGTTCAAAAAACTATATCAATTTTTTTATTATTATCTAAAATTTCATAAAACTTTTTCAAATCCTTTAAAGAATGTTGTCAATCAGCATCAAATGTAACTATATAATCAACTTTTCAATATTTTCTAATATATTCAAATCAAGTTTCTAAAGATGCTCATTGTCATCTGTTTTTTAGGTGATTAAGTAGAATAATATTTTTGTGTTCCAAAGATATTTTTTCTAAAATATTTCTAGTATTATCTATAGAACCATCATTAATCAAAATTATATTTTTATAATTCTTGTCCAAAATATTTTCTATAGTATTTTTTATAACCTTTTCTTCATTATAAACTGGAATTACAAAAACTTCTTTTCATTCAATAATTTTTTTACTACTATTTTCTATAGCTATTGCTCTGACTAAAGCTGTTATACTATCTTTATTATCAACATGTTTATTTAATAATAAAAGTACAAAATAAATCAAAAATATTATACTTGAATAAACAAGTAAATCTGATCATCTCTGCACTCAAACTATTTTTCATACTTCTGTAAGAAAATTTGGGGAAAAAGTAAATATTAAAAGAAAAATTCCTCAAAATAAAAATACCACAAAATATAGAGCATTAAATTTTTCTTTTTTAGCAGTTTTAAAAGCTAAAATCAAAATAATAATTCATGATAATACAAAAAATATTTCCAATAAAGTCATAAAAACATTATAAAATTTTAAGATTTTTCAGATAATACAAATTTATTTAAGAATTTGAAACTTTTTTATTTTTTTATGTTAAAAAGTTCTTCTATATCTTGTCTAATTTCACTAATTAATTCTAAATCTCTCAAATCTGCAACTTTCAAATCTGGGATTCAACTTTGTCTTAATCCATAAACTTCTCAAGGTCATCTCAATTCTAAATCAATTTCAGCAAGCTCAAATCAATTATTTGTTTGCTCCATAGCTTTAAGCCTATCTGTTTTTTGTCATTTACTTGGAAATAAATAACAATAACTTTGTACATCTCATCTTCAAACTCTTCATCTAAATTGATGCAATTGACTAAGTCAAAACCTTTCTGCTCATTCAATACACATAATTGTTGCATTTGGTACATTCACTCAAACTTCAACAACTGAAGTACTTGATAATATTTGAATTTTATTTTCACTAAATTCTCACATTGTACATTCCTTTTCTTTTGCTTTCATTTTTCAATGAAGAAGTCAAACTTTAAAAGGGTGAAAAATATTTACTAAACTATCAAAAGTATTAATTGCATTTGCTAAATCTATTTTTTCTGACTCTTCGACAAGTGGGGAAATCCAAAAAACTTGTCTTCCCTTTTCTAATTCATTTCTAATAAAAAGCTCTACCTGCCCTCTTTGTTCATCATTTGAAATTACTTTTGTAAAAATCTTTTTTCTTCAAACTGGGTATTCATTTATTATTGATAAATCTTGATCTCAATAAAGTGTCAAAGCCAAAGTTCTAGGAATTGGAGTTGCAGTCATATTAAGAGAATGTGGTATAATTCAACTCAAATTTAAAAGTCATTTTTCTAAAACCTCTCTTTGTTTAACTCAAAATCTATGTTGTTCATCAATTATAACAAGTCAAAGATTCTGAAAAAAAACATTTTCTTGAACAAGTGCATGTGTTCATATAATCACATCTAAATTTCAAACTTTTAATTTTTCTTTTATAATTTTTTTATTTTTTGCCGTTGTAGATCAAACCAATAACTCACAACTAATTCAAAATTCAAAGAACAAATTGTACATTCATTCAAAGTGTTGTCTTGCAAGAATCTCTGTCGGAGCCATTATTGCAATTTGAAAGCCCCCTATCCTAACCTTTCAAACAATCCCCTCACCCCTAACCCCTCTCCTTTGAAGTAGAGGGGGACAAGAAAGTGTTTCTTTAATTCTCAAATATATAAAATCTTTTGAGTTTTCTATAATTTCTTCATTTTTTAATCTTATTATTTTAAATCAATAATTCTTTAATAAATTATCTCTTTCTTTATCGTATTCCATTTGAATTATATTATCATGAATTTTTCAATCTAATTCTATAACTAATCTTAATTCTTCACAATAAAAATCTGCAATATATCTTCAAATAGGATGTTGCCTCCTAAATTTAAATCATTCAAATCAATTATTTTTTAAATGCAACCATAATAAATCCTCTCATTTTGTAGGATTTTGTCTAAATTCTTTTGCTAATTCAAATATATATCAAGGTGATTTAATATCAATTTTTCTAATACTATTCCTTGTATACTCCCTCTCCTCCAAAGGAGAGGGTTGGGGTGAGGGCTCTTTCTCCCTCTCCTCCAAAGGAGAGGGTTGGGGTGAGGGCTCTTTCCCCCTCTCCTCCAAAGGAGAGGGTTGGGGTGAGGGCTCTTTCTCCCTCTCCTCCAAAGGAGAGGGTTGGGGTGAGGGCTCTTTCTCCCTCTCCTCC
>JBBILU010000014.1:12760-31584 GCA_037444775.1 Candidatus Altimarinota bacterium | reverse complement strand
TAAATAGGGAATATTTTTTAGCTTAAATTTCATCTCCCTAAAATACAAAAAAAATTTGACTTGTCAGATTTTTTTTATAATATATGCCCACATTTTTGAAAGCCACCATAGCTCAGCTGGTAGAGCATTCGCCTTGTAAGCGAACGGTCATCGGTTCAAATCCGATTGGTGGCTCCATTTATACATATTTTTTTAAAGCACGAATTCAAGAATTGTAAGATAAAAATTATACTTGTAATTCTAAGTTCGTATTTTTATTAAATGGGCAGATTCCAGAGCGGCCAAATGGGGGGGACTGTAAATCCCTTGTCTACGACTTCGGGGGTTCGAATCCCTCTCTGCCCACCATTTTTTGAAAAAAATATTTTGCCGGGATGATGAAATTGGTATACATGTTGGTCTTAGAAACCAATGCTTAATCGCTTGAGAGTTCGAGTCTCTCTCTCGGCACCAATTTACCAAATTTATTTTAAATTTTTGTTTCGTATTAAGCGAACAAGTAAAAAATTATAATTATGAAAGATAAAATACACCCACAAGGAAAAAAAATTAATGCAATATGTACTTGTTGAGCAATTTTTGAAGTAGTTTCTACTGTTAAAGCTCCTGAAATAAGAGTTGAAGTTTGTTCAAAATGTCATCCTCATTATACAGGAGAACAAAAAGTTCAAAAAACTTGAGCAGTTGATAAATTCTATGAAAGAATGAAAAAATCACAAGCTATGCAAAAATAAAAAAATCTCTGAAATTTTAGAGATTTTTTTATTTTATTTTTTCTAAAAGTGCAAATTCAAATTTTGTTCAATTTTCTTCCAAAACTTCAGATTTTCTTAATTCTTTAAATTTTGAAAAATTTATATTTACAAAAGTATCACAATCGAAATCTCAAAAAACTCTTGTTAAATAAATTTTATCCAAATATTTATTTTCTAGAGCTAATTTGTATATTTCAGATCATCAAATTACAAATATTTCTCAAATATTTTCTTTATTAGAGAAATATTCTAAACTTTCTTCTAAGCAAGAAAAATAAATTCCTTCTGTATTATTTTTAAAAGATGACAAATTTCTACTCAAAATACAATTTATTCTATTTGGAAGAGGTCTAAATTTTTCGGGAATAGAATCCCAAGTTTTTCTTCACATTATGACTACATTTTGTTTATTTCCATTATATCAAATAGTAGTTTCTTTAAAAAATTTCATATCTTCTTTTATTCTCCAAGCTAAAGTTCAACTTCTTCAAATTCATTTTTTTTCATCAATTGCTAAAATTATTGAAAATTTTTTCATATTTTTTTATTATAAAACAAAATTTTTCCATTCTTCAAAAACTTTTTTTAAAATATCTTTTTTATCTGCTCAAATTTTTTCTACTTTGAAACTTCAGAAATCTAAAGGTAATACAAAGCTGATAGAAATATCAGTATTTTTTTTGTCACTAATCATTTTTGAATAAATCTCATCAAAATCAAGCTTGTCTAAATCAATTTTTTCACTTTTTAATTTTTCTAAAACAAAATTATTAACTCTAGAAACAAAATCTTTTTTAGCAAATCAAAGCTTTAAAGAAAGTAAATTTACAAAAATGATTCAACATCAAACTCAAACTCAATGACTTAACCCAAAATTAGTTACAGATTCAAGTGCATGTCCAAAAGTGTGTCCATAATTTAAAAATTTTCTTATTCACATTTCTTTTTCATCTTCCATTACAATTTTTGCTTTAACTGAAATATTTCTAAGAATAAATTTGTTTAAATTATTATTTTCTATTCTCCTCTCATTAAGAAGAGAAGTTAGAGATGAGGTTATAAATTCTTCAAAATATTCTTCACTTTCCAAAATAGAATGTTTTAATCATTCAAAATATCCTGATAAAATTTCTTTTTCTAGAAGAGTTGATAAAAAATCTGAATTTATCAAAACAAGTTTTGGTTGTTTAAAAACTCCAATAATATTTTTTATATTTTCAAAATCAATTCAAGTTTTCCCTCAAACAGAAGAATCAAACATTGATAAAAGTGTTGTTGGAATTTGAATAAAGTTCATTCACCTCTTAAAAATTCCAGTTGCAAATCAAACAATATCTCAAATAACTCCTCATCACAAAGCTATCAAATAATCATTTCTATTAAAATTTAATTTAACAAGTTCAGAACAAATTTTCAAAACTGCTTCAATATTTTTATTTTCTTCTCAAGCTTCTAAAATTAAATAATTTACTTTCAAAGTTTTTGAAATATCTTTTACAAAACTTTTGTAATGTAAAGGAAAAACATTTGAATCTGTTACTATTAAAATATTTTTTACTTTTTTCTCAAGTAAAAAATCTGATAAATACAAAGCAGGATTATCACAAGATTTTATTTCATAACTATCATCAACCTCATTTTTTAATATTACATTTAATTTTTGTAATTCAAGGTTATTTATTTCACTGTACATAAAAATTTATTTAAAAAATATTTTTTATTCAACTATTATCACCATAATTCCATCATCAATATCTATTGGAATTATATTATTTTTAATATTATTTTCTTCTAAAAATTCTTTTAATCAAATCATTTTATGAGAAAATTTTATTACATCATCCAAAATTATAACTGTTCAAGATTTTGCTTTTTCTAAAGAAAGTTTCAAAAAGTCTAAACTTCTTCTTTTCATTCAATCTATGAAAATAAAATCATATTTTTTTTCAAGTTTTGAAATTTCATCTAAAGCATTTCAGCAAATTAAATTTACAGTATTTTCTAATTTACAAGCTTTAATATTTTCTATAGCTTTTTCGTGAGACAATTTAGAAAATTCTATAGAATCTATTTTTCATCATATTTTTTCTAATTCTATTGCAAAATTTATTGTGGAATATCAATTTGCCGTTCAAATTTCTAAAAAATTAGTTGGTTTTTTAATTTTTATCAAATCTCTAAGAAATTTTGCATTTGTTTCACTTATATTAGGAACTTCGTTTTGCAATCAGTAAAGTTTTAATTCTTTTAAGAATAATTCTCTATCCATTCTCTATTTTTTTATAAATAAAAAGTTTTTCAAAAAAAAGTATACAAAAAATTTGATTTTTTTCAAAAAAACTTTTATAATATGTAAGTATTTATTTATTTAATAATTAGAAATATGAAAAATATGTTAAAAGTTGCAACTTACTCCTTAGTATGATTTGCATCAATTGCTTACTCAAATGTAAGTGCATTAGAAACTTGAGTAGATAGAGTTGATGGAAGATTAAAATGATGAAAAGATAATTGATGAGATATTTATGCAACCATTACAAACTTAGTTGCATATTTATTAGGTTTTTTAGCTTTAATTGCAGTTATATTTGCAATTTATGGAGGTTTTCAAATTTTGACAGCTGGTTGAGACGATGGAAAAGTTAAAAAATGAAAAACTACTTTAATTAATGCTATTTTAGGTTTATTTGTAATTTGGATTTCTTGGGCATTAGTTTCTTGGATTCTTAAAGGTCTTTCAGGATTACAATAATAATTTTAAAAATATGTTATTAAACATTAGAAAAAAAGTAGAATTTCTACTTTTTTCTGTTTTGGCTTATTTAAGCTTAACAGTTACAAATTGAGCATTTTGACTTGAGAAAGTTCAAGACGATTTAAAATGACATAAAGATACTTGATTACCTGAGACTGTTCAGAATTTCATTATTTATTTACTTTGATTTTTAGCTTTAATTTGAGTTATTTGGTGTATGTACTGATGATTTCAAATTCTAACTGCAGCTTGAAACGATGAAAAAGTAAAAAAATGAAAAAAAACAATTTTGTATACTTTATTGTGACTTTTTGTTATTTGGATTGCTTGGGCTTTAGTTAGCTGAACAATATGAGCTTTAACAGAAGCTACTAAGTAGAGATAAAAAATATTTTATCTCTACTTTTTTTTATATTTCTTTGATTTTTTGCTTTTTTTTATTAAATTAATAAAAAGATTTTTTAATATATGAATTAAAGAAAAAAATGTTAATTTGGCAAAAAAAAGAGTGGTGAGAAATGCTAGTAAAGTCTAAACAAGCAGAAAAGATACTAAATGTTTGATGATTACAAATTGAAAAAAGAAGTATTTGATTTTGATTTTTTGGACTTTTTATAATTTGAATAGAACAGGATTATTTTTTTGATAACATTTATGATGTTGAAAAAGAATTAATTGCTTTTTGTAAAAAAGAAAAGTGTTTATTTATTCAAATAGAAACTGTTAATTATTTTGAAAAAGAAAAGTTTTTCTTAGAAAGTACTAAATTTTTTAAACTAAATTATTACAAAAAGTTTATAATGCCATTTACTGCTTTGATAAACTTGGAAAAAAATTATGATGAAATCTTGACCTTGATGAAACAAAAATGAAGATATAATATAAAATTAGCTGAAAAAAAATGAGTTGTAGTTAAAAAAGTTGAAAAAACAGATGAAAATATAGAAAAGTTTCATAAGTTAATGAAAGAAACAACAAAAAGAAATTGATTTAACTGAAACTCTTTTGATTTTTATAAAATACTACTAAATTCTATTAAAACCTCAGAATTATTTTTTGCTTATAAAGATGAAAATGTTATTTCTGCCTTGATTCTAATTTATGATGAAAAAGTTGCTTTTTATTATTATTGAGCATCTACATCTGATATTAATTATAGAAATTTGATGTCCCCATACTTATTACAATGGGAAGCTATAAAATATTCAAAAGAAAAATGATGTAAAGTTTATGATTTCCTTTGAGTTTCTAATCCAGATGAAAATAACTCTTCCCTAGCTTGAGTTACAGAGTTCAAAACAAAATTAACAAATGAAATAAAAAAAGTAAGCAAAAGTTATATTTATATTGATAAAAAATGTATTTTTTTAGGAATAAGTTTACTTAAAAAAATTAAAAAAATTATAAAAAAGTAGAGAGAAGGCAATGCCTTGTCTCTACTTTTTTTGTATCTATTTCTATTTTAATCTAAAATTATAATCATCTGAAACATAACTTCATTTAATATGAGTCATACAATTTACAATATTATTATGCCAATTAAAGCTTGAAGAAGCATAAATTGCTCAATCTTGATTTCAATATCTACTTAAAGAACTAAGCTCATCATATTTAAATAAATATTTATTATTAAGAGTTTGAGCTATAGCTCTCACTCATTCTCTAGGTGAATCAAATGTAACAGTATCACCTCTATCATTATTTCAAACATTTCAAACATTATTTGGAGTTTTCATATTTTTTCAAAGTGAAGTTTCTGCTAATCATAAACACATCAAAAATGTCGGATCCACATTTGCATTTAGTCATTCTTCTACCCACATTGACCAATTTCTAAATTCTCCAGATCAATATGTTAATAAGAAATTCTTTTGTCTTTCTACTTCAGATTTTCAAACAATTTTGAAATAAACCGTGCTTCTCTTTTTGATAGATTCTTCGTCAAATTCAACTCATTCTTTAGCCTTGAAATCAGTCAAAAATTTTGCTCTATATTGTTTTTCTAAATCTAAATAATTCAAAACACTTAAATCAAGAAATTTCAAAGGATCTTGCATTTTTTTGTCTTTCCATACTTCAAAATGCAAGTGTGCTCCTGTTGTCATAAGTCAAGCTCATTTTGTTCAAGGTTCTCAACCAGTTTTAGCAAAAATTTCTCATTCTTTTATGAAATCAAGTTCTTTAACTAAAACATCACTCAAATGTCAATAAACTGTAACATATCAATTTGCATGTTTTAAAGCAACATAAGAGTATCAAAGTGAAGTTGGTTTTAGTGAAAATATTACATATCAATCAGCTGGAGCTTTAATATCAGTTCCCTGCTTTGCAGGTAAATCTATTGCATAATGGTCATCTCAAAATAATTTTATATATCATTCATCATGGAAATAAGCACTAATTCCAGCTTTTGGCATAATTGGCCATTTCAAAACATTTCAAGCAGCATCTGGAGTTAATCATTTTAATTTTGATTCTGCATAAATTACTGCATTTAACTTTTTACATTTTTCATCTAATCAACTATTTTCTGGAGTAATATTATCAAAATTCACATATTTACATCATTGTTTTTCTAGAGTTTCTTTTTTAATTGAAATTAATTTTAATTTTTGAGAAAACTCTTTTTTCTTTAAATCTTCTTCAATAGCAATTTTTTCTTTTATAAATTTTTCAAATAATCATTGTTTTCATTTAGAAACTTCAAGAATTTTTTCTTTAAATTCTTTTTTTTCATCAAGTAAATTTTTCTTTATAATTAACTGTTTTCTAAGTGTTTTTAGATTAGATTCATCATTTTGTAAATCAAGTTGATCAATATATAATTGTCAAACATATTTTCTATGATTATCTATAAGCTTTTTTCAAGTAACTTCAACTATTTGCTTGAAATAAAGGTTATTAATAATTGAAGAGATATCTTCTCAAGTAAAAATTATTGCTTTCAAATTATCAATTTCTCAATCTGTGTAAACATAATTTCCTTGTTTATAAATATGAACAACATATTCTGTCAAAACTTTTTTATTATCTGAAATCTTTTTCCTCAAAATAGAAATTGTATCTTTTGTATTATTTATTTTTTTTATAACTTCAACTATAGAAGAATTAATTTTTATAGTTTCGTTATTAATATTTTCTATATCTTTTTCTATTGCGAGTAAAGATTCTTCCAAATTTTCTATTTTACTAAGAATAGCAAAATTTTGCTCTTCTATATTTTCTCTAGTTGTTTTTACTTTTTCTCTTATATTTCAATAAAGTTGGGCTTTTCAAGATGTTTCAAAAATTTCACTAACTCAATCTATAGGCAAATTTTCATTTTCAAAAAGCATTTCATATTCTTGTGTTTTAAAGCTTTTCAAAGCTTGTCATTTTTGGCTTGTACTTAAGGCAAATGAATAATTTGCTAAATTAGCAAATAATGCCAATAAGATCAAAGATGTAAATATTTTTTTCAATTTTATAATAGTTAAGTTTTATATTTATTTTTTACGAACTTTATTTTATCTTAAAACCTCAAAATAAGCAAATTTTATTTTGCAAAAAAGTTTCCAGAACATAATACACAAATAGCTAAAACAATTTATTGACAAGCTAAAAGACAAAGAAAAAAGAGATGTTTTCACCAAACATCTCATGCAAAAATTATTTTATTCTACTTCCATAAACTGCCCCCTATTTCTTTTTCTGATAAAAGTTTGATTTTTCTATACTTTTTAAATATATTATTTTTGCAGTCTTCGAAAAACTGCACTATTTTATTTATTAACTATGTAGAATATGAGACTACAAGTTATTTTGGACTTGCTTATAAATATTATAGCAAGTTCATTGTATGATATTGTAAAAGAAGTTATTAAAATTCTTTTATGATAATAAAAAAAGACCTACTTTAGTTTTTGCCAACTAAGTAGGTTCTTTTTTTTCGAAAATTTTACTATTTTACTTCATAACTTGTAGTAAGTACAAATTATTTTGGTTTTGGTGGTTAACCACAAGTAATATAACAAAAATTATCAGAAAAAGCAAATTTTTTTTGCAAAAAAGTTCTATCGTCCCGTTTCAAATCCGACCAGTTTTGTTAGATTCAAAATTTGACATTTTTTCTCTACAGAAACCATTTTTAAAAAATCCTCAATACTTAAAGCTATTCATTTGGAATTACAGCATCAATTGCAGCAAAAGTTGCTGGTTTTCATTTAGGAATAATTATCGTAACTTTACTTCAAATATCTCATTTGAAATGTGTTACTGCTGCTGTTAATAAATCATAAGCAACTCAATCTGCTATTGCTTGAAACTTCCCTTTATCTTTTGTAATTAAACCCACTTTTGATTCCCTTTCTATTGGAAGAATTTGTTTATAAAGCATTCTTCAACTTCATTCTATTGTTAATTTCAATTTATCTCATTGAACTAATTTTGATTTACTTGCATAATTAACTGGAACAGGATACCTATTTCTATCTGCTCAAAACATATCTTCTCAAGTAAAAACTCATTCAATAATTTTTGAATCATTACTTTGATAAGTATGTAATCAAGAAGCATCTAAATCAATTTCTTTATTTAAATCTAAGTTATTATCATCTATTAAATCTTTTAATAGTTTTTTCGCATTTTTCAGAGATTTTTCTGCTGTAATTATAAAGTCTCTAATTGCTTGTATTTGCTTTTTGTTTTGCATAAAAATTTTTTATATAAATAAGATTAAATTAATTATACTTTTAAAATTTGATTTTGTAAAATTTTTTATATTTACTTTCTAGAAATTTGTGTTTTAATTTATAAATAAATATGTGTTTAGCAGATTGTTAATATAATCAGAAAAAAATATTGCAAGAAAAAATCAAGCTGCAATAAATGGTCAAAAAGGAATTTGAGTTTCTACTTTGGAAACTTTTTTGAAATATTTTTGATAAATAATAATTCATATTCAAATTATACTTCAAACAAGATATGTTAGCATCATAGCAGGGAAACTCAAAGAAGTTCAAAGCATTAATCAAACCAAAATTCATATTCTCAAATCTCATCATCACATCCAATTTCACCCAGAAATAACTATTTGTAAAAAGAAAAATATAAAAATACTCAAAGCTCAAATTAACGAATTCAAAGCTATAAATTCTGTAATTCAATAATTAAAAGCAAAGAATTTTCCAAATAAAAATATAGCAGAAATAATAGCTAAAATAATTAAAAAATCATAAATTTCTTTTAATTCTTTAAAAATTATAATATAAAATCAAATAATTGCAGAAATCAGAATGACTATAGAAATTATTGTTGGGAAAAAATTATTTTCCATACCAAAAGGCAAATTAGGAAAAAAGTGAAAAATAGAGAAAGCTTGTAAAATAATAGCTAAAACCGTTCAAACAATTCAAATTAAAAGAATTATATCTGAAATTTCTAAAAACAAAATATCATAGAAAAAGTAAATTATAGTAATGAAAGCTATAAAAAGCCAAAATAATAATTTTGAAATTTCTAATATAGAACCTCAAAATACTAAATGATAATCAATTAAAAAATATCAAACAAGAGAAAATAATATTCAAGTAGAAATTTCTAAAACTGGGTAAATTGAACTAACTTTAGATTTGCAATGCCTACATTTTCATTTGTTAAAAAGCCAAGAAAATATTGGAATTAAATCAAGAACTTTTAAAATCGTGTTACAACTTGAACAATGACTTCTTCCCGTAAACATTCAATCTTCTGCCTTTTTTAATCTATAAATAATAACCGAAGAAAAACTTCAAAGCATAATTCACAATATAAATAAACTTGTCAAAAAAAATATTTCCATAAAATAGAGTTAAGGATAAAAAAGATACTAGAATATTAAAAAAATATTCAAAAAAAGCAAAAAAAATACTTTTTTTGTATTTTTTGAAAAAATAGTATAGAATACTAAAAATTATTTGTTAATTACAAAAAAATATGTTTTGAATTGATTTTGAATTAATTGAGAAACTAAAATCTCAAATAATAGATAATATCTATTTAAATATAGAGAATTATTGACCAAAAGCAGTTTGAGCCTTAATAATAATAATTCTTTGATTTATTATTGCTAGATTTTCGTATACTTTTACACTTTATATTTTTAAAAAGTATAATTTAAAAAAGAAAATTGATAAAGTTGAGGATTTTCTTGAATTGGATGAAGAAATTAAAGAATGAGAAGAACGTATAATAAAAAAGAAATTAACTGAAAGAATTAAAGTAGATATAGTTGCTGCGAAATCTGTTTCTTATTATTTATTTTTAGTTTTTTTCAGACGGGCTGTAATTTTTATTTGAATAAAGGATGTTGAAGATTCTCTTGATAAATTATTAAATTATTTACCTAGTTTGTTTGTTTGAATTGTAATTTGATTTTTTTGAATAAGATTTGCTAATTTCGTTTATGATTTGACTTATCATACTTTGAGTATAGCAGAAAGTGATGAAAATGCTAAAACAAGCAAAATTATAGCAACATGAAGCAAAATTATAATTTTATTTTTTACTTTTATGTTAGTTCTAAATTATACACAAATAGTTGATGATTTCATTATAAAAACTGTTTTGGTTTGATTTATTTCTATGTTAGCAATGGCTTGATGACTTGCTTTCTGACTTGGTTGAAAAAATATTGCAAAAGAAATTCTTGAAGGATTCAGGAAGTAATATTTGATTAAACATAAAAAGTTTTTGGTCGTTTATTGACTTGATAGTAACATTTATTTTTACTTTATAATATTTATTAATTATTATTTTTTATGAAATTTAGTGATTTTAAAAATAAGGTTATCAGTTTCAAAAATAAAGTTGTTGAAACTTGAGCAAAAAAAATAGCTGAATCTAATTTGGTTATTAGAACAAAAAATGACCTTGAAGAATTTATAAAATTATCTCAAAATAAAGATTTTATTGATCCTCAAACATGAGAACAAAAAATATTTACAAGAAGGACTATTGTTATTTTTGTAGAAAAAGATTCAAAGTTTTATGAAGAGTTTTTGGTTCAGATTCCGATTTTATTTACTAAGTCATGGTCTCAGAATGTATCTTTTAAATTATGTGATTTAGATATTTGAGAGTTAGAAAATTTTAATATAAAATCGTTTCCGAGTTTAGTTGTTTTTGAAAATGAAAAGCTTATAAAGATTTTGGAATGAGAAGAAAATATAAAAAAAGTTGTAAAAGTTTTAAGTTTAGATATAAATAATACTATAGATAATATTTAATAATTATATTTTTTAATTTTATAAAAATATGGAACTTAGTATTTTAAATTTTCTTTATCTAGTTTTAATATTTTTTTCAACAATTATTTGAACTTTACTCATAATTATCCTTATAAGAGTACTTAAAATTTTAGGTCCAATTAGCGAAATGGTAGAAATTTATAACAAAATAAAAAAAATATTATCTTTTTATTGACAAATTCCAGAAAATATAAAACAATTTGTAATGGATTTTTTCAAAAAATAAAAATTATTTTTATAAGTGTAATGTAAAAAATATGTGCTAATTTTAGTATTTTCATTTCATTAAGAAAATTTTGTATATTTCTTTAAACCAAAGTTTTTAAAATAACTGTTTTTGTCTTAAATCAATGAACTTAGTTTTTAGTAATTTTAGCAGTGTTATTATATACTTCAGAAAAATTTAAACTCATCAGTAAAATACTCATAGTTTCTATTTTTTTATTCGAAAAAATCAAGTATATCGGCTTGATTTTTTGCATTGTTTACAAAAAAAGTAAATATTTTTTCCTAATCAAATGAAAAAAGCCTTACTTTTTTGACTTTTATAAATTTTCTCTATAATCAAACAAAAAATTCTTAAAATTATAAAAATTATGTCAGTAGTGCAAGAATTAGAAAATTCCATAGATATAGTTGATTTGGTTCAAAGATATGTAAAACTAAAAAAATCTGGAGTTAATTATAAGGCCGTTTGTCCTTTTCCTTGACATAATGAAAAAACTCCAAGTTTTATGGTTAGTCCAAGCAAACAAATTGCATATTGTTTTGGTTGTCATAGATGATGAGGTCCTTTGAAATTTATTATGGATATTGAAAATTGTGATTTTAAAGAAGCTATTCAGATTCTTTGAAATATTTCGGGGATAAAAGTTAATAATAATATAGATAATAAAAGATTTGGAGAATCTAAAACACTTTATTCTATTTACAAAGATGTTACAATTTTTTATAAAAAATCTCTTGAAAAAACTCCAGAAATTAAAAAATATTTGATGGATAGAGGTTTAAATGAGGATTTGATAAAAGAGCTTGAGTTTGGTTATTCTGATTCTTGAATTGAATTATATAATTTTTTAAAAGAAAAATGATATGATGATAAAATAATTTGAGAAAGCCAAATATTTCACGATTTGAATTCAAAAAAAGATAAATTTATTTGAAGAGTAATTTTTCCAATTCAAAATATTAGGGGAGATTATGTGGCTTTTGCTTGAAGGATTGTTTGAGCTTGAGAGCCAAAATATTTGAATTCTCCAGCAACAAGTATTTATGATAAGTCGAATATTTTATATTGACTTTTTAAGGCAAAATCAGAAATAGTAAAAAAAGATTTTGTAATAATTGTTGAAGGTTATATGGATGCAATTGCATTATATAACTATTGAATAAAAAATGTTGTTGCTGTTTCTTGAACTGCCTTGACAGAAAAACATTTAGTTTTAATAAAAAGATTAACTCACAAAATTTATCTTTGTTTTGATAATGATTCAGCTTGAGAAAAAGCCACAAAACTGGCAATAGAAAATTTGAAAAATAAAGATTTGGAGGTAAAAATAATTATTTTAACAGCTTGAAAAGATCCAGATGATTTTATAAAATCTGGTTGAGATTTTGAAGAATTAGTAAAAAATGCTTTGAGCCCAATTTGATTTTTGATAGAAAAAACTAAATTTAATGAAAATAGTATTGATGAAAAAAGAAAATTTTTGCTAGAACTTTTAGAAGTTTTAAAAAATTATGATAATGAAGTTGAAAAAGATTTTTATCTAAAAGAAATTTCAAAGAAATTAAATATAAGAGAAGATTCTGTTTATGAAGCTTTCAATAGAATTAGATTTAAAAAAACTTTTTGAGAAAATGTGAAAATTAACAAACAAGAATATTCTAGTGAAGATTACGCAATTTGATATATTTTGCTTAATATAGAGAATTTGGATTATTTGAAACAAAATATAATTTTTACTGAGTTTGTATGAGAAGATTTGAAAAAATTTATAGAATTTAGAGAAAAATATTTAGATCAAATAAGTTTAGAAAAAAAAGAAAGATTTAGGTGAATAAGCTTGAAAATAGATAGTGAAGATAATAAAAAAACAAATGATGTTGTTTGAAATCTTTTAGAAAAATTGTGTAAAAAGATTAATTTAGATTCTTTTAAAATAGCTATAAAAAATTTAAAAGAAAAAATGTCTAAATGAGATTTAGAAGCTTTTGCAAAATATGATGAAATTTTGAAAAAAGCTAGAGAAAAAGGAATAAAATAATTTATTAAATAAAAAATATGAAAAAAATAATTTTTAAATACACCGTGATAATTTTAGTAAATTTATTTGCTTTTTTGCTTTTGTGAAATATACTGGACTCGTTTTTTGAAACTGGGAGTAAATATTTGATAATATGTTTAGTTTTGAGTGTGTTGTCTTTAGTATTTATTTCTAGCTTATTCTTCAAAAAAACTTTAAAAAATTTAGAAATGTTAAAAAACGAAAATGACACAAACTGAAAATAAAAAAGTTCATACTGAGCTTCATACTTGACCTCATATTCCAAAAATTCAATGAGAAAGAATTTTTGATTGATATATTTCTAATACGAATTTAACAACATTTATATTTTTGCTTATAATTACTGTTATTTCAGTTTTAGCAAATAAAGCTTTAAAAAAAGAGTCTAGTAAATTAAAAACTTTTTTTCTAAGTTTTGTATCTTTTACAGATACTTATATAAGAAATGCTTTTTGAGAAGACAAAGTATTTGCTAGAAAATATTTTCCTTTAATAATGTGATTATTTATTATAATATTTTTATGAAATATTTTTTGATTAATAATTGACTGGATTTGAGTTTCAATCAGTACTGATTTATTCCATTATTTAAGACCAATTCATTCAGATCTTAATACAACTCTTTGACTTGCATTAATTACAGTGGTTTCTTTTATTATAATTTGAATTAAATCTCAAGGTTGATTTTCTTATACTAAGTGATATTTATTCAATTTCACTTGAAAAAATATTACCGAAAAATGTGTAAATGTATTTGTTGGTTGGCTACATTTCATTTGAATTCCAGCAACTTTAGCAAGTTTATCTCTGAGGCTTTTTTGAAATATCTTTGCTTGAATAATTCTTGTTTGAGTAATTAGTTATCTTTGAGTTTTGATGACAAGTTCATTGTTTGAAGTTTGAAGATTTCTTAGTATTCCATTCTGGTTTTTTGAATTATTTGTTGCTTTTGTTCAAGCTATGGTATTTGCCTGATTAACTATATCTTATTTTGCACAAGCCAGAGAAGAACATCATTAAAAATAAAAGCTTTATAAAATAAAGATAAGGAATTTAGAAAAAATTCTAAGTTCTCAATTTCTATTTTATATTATAATTAACAAAAATATGAACGATTTGTTAGAAGTTTTAAAAACTGCAACACCTGAGCAAACTGCTCAACTATTAACTTTTGCTAAAGCTAGTGCACCACAATATAAAGAATTAGCTATGGCTCTTGCTATTTGATTTTGAGCTATTTGACCTGGTATTGGTATTGGTTTAATTGGTAAATCAGCTTTGGAAGCAATCGGAAGAAATCCTAATGCACAAGCTAAAGTTCAAAGTATGGCAATATTGACGATAGCATTTGCTGAAGCTGTTGCAATTTATGCACTAGTTATCGCACTTATTATTGGTTTTGCAATGTAATAATATAATCTAAACATTAAAATAATGGCAAGTTATAGTGAATCTCTTGATTTTAAATTTGTCTCTTTGGATACTTTTTTTGTTCAGTTTATTATTCTTTTTGTCGTTTTATGGGTTTTAAATAAGTTTGTTTTCAAACCATATTTAGCTTATTTAGATGAATGGGAAGAAAGACAAAAAAAAATTGAAAAAGATTATAAAAATATTGACAATTTAATAAATCAAGCCAATGAACAAAAAGAAAATATTTTGAAAGAAGCTAGACAAAAATCAGATGAAATAATTTATGAAGCTGAATTAGTTGCTAATTCTAAAAAATCTATAATTATAGAAAAAGCAGAAAATGAAGCTAAAGAAATCGTAGAATCTGGTAGAAGGCAAATAGAAAAAGATAAATTATCTATGTTATCTGATGCAAGATGAAATATAGTTGATTTAATTGTTAAATTTAACAAAAAACTTTTCTGAGAAGAAAAAGTTTCTCGTGAATTTGTAGATAGAGAAATTGACTTAATAAAATAAAAACTTTTTTATGGAAGTATTAGAAAATTTAAATAGAGCAGAATTGAAAGAATTTTTAAGATGATTAAAACTTTATTCTGAACTTACTACAAAACTTGGTTACAGAGGGAGAAATATATTTTTAAAAACTTTGTCTTGAGAAAAATCTTATAAAGTTGAATTTTTCCCAGCCTTAACTCAAGATGTTGCTTGGGAAAAAGCTTTGCAAGTTTTTGAAAAAATATTTTGAGTTAAACCGAAAAAAGAAGATGTTGTTTTTCAATCTAAAGAGAGTTTGCTTTGATGAATACGAGTTTTTGAAGATGACTATTTGGTTGACTTAAGTTTAAAAAAGGCAGTTAAAGAATTATCTGCCTAATTTCATTTTATAATTTAAAAAAGAATTTTTATGTCAAATGACTTATTAAAGAGTATTATAAGTGATATAGAGTCGAGAATAGATGCTAGTAATCTGACACCTTCTTCTGAAAATGTTTGAGAGGTTTTTTATGTTTGAGATTGAGTTGCTAAAGCTTCTGGACTTAGATGAGTTACTTATAATGAATTATTGGAATTTGAAAATTGAGCAAAATGAGTTGCTTTAAATCTAGAAGAACATTATGTTTGAATAGTTGTTTTGAAGTGATTAAATTCTATTAAAGAATGAGAAACAGTAAAATCTACTGGGAAAATTTTGGAGGTTCCAGTTTGAGAAAACTTTATTGGAAGAGTTGTAAATGCTTTATGATTACCAATAGATTGATTAGGAGAAATTAAAGAAAATACTTATTTTCCAGTTGAAAGAGTTGCAAGTTGAGTTATGGATAGAAAATCTGTTCATGAGCCAATGGAAACTTGAATAATTGCAATAGATTCTTTAGTTCCAATCGGTAGATGACAAAGAGAATTAATTATTTGAGATAGACAATCAGGGAAAACTCAAGTAGCAATAGATACTATATTAAATCAAAAATGACAAAATGTTATTTGTGTTTATGTTGCTATTGGTCAAAAAGATTGAAAAATTGCTAGAACAGTTGAGGAATTGAAAAAAAGATGAGCTATGGATTATACTATAGTTGTAAATGCTTCTGCTGCAGATCCAGCTTCTATGCAATATTTAGCTCCATATACTTGATGTACTTTATCTGAATATTTTATGTTCAAAGGGCAACATGTTTTGATTATTTATGATGATTTATCAAAACAAGCAAATGCTTATAGAGAAATGTCTTTGCTTTTAAGAAGACCTCCATGAAGAGAAGCTTATCCTTGAGATGTATTTTATCTTCACTCAAGACTTTTAGAAAGAGCTTGTAAATTAAATGACGAACTTTGAGCAGGTTCAATTACAGCTTTACCTATAATTGAGACTCAAGCTTGAGATGTTTCTGCTTATATTCCTACAAATGTAATTTCTATTACAGATTGACAAATTTTCCTTGATGCAAATCTTTTTAACTCATGACAAAGACCCGCAATTGATGTTTGACTTTCAGTTTCAAGAGTAGGTTGAGCAGCTCAAATTAAAGCTATGAAAAAAGTAGCTTGAACTTTGAAATTAGATTTGGCTCAATATAGAGAATTGGCAGCATTTTCACAATTTGCTTCAGATCTTGATGAAGAAACAAGAAAACAGTTAGAAAGAGGTAAAAGAATGATGGAAGTTTTGAAACAATGAGTTTATGCTCCAATTACAGTACCACTTCAAATTTGTTTACTTTATGCAGGGGCAAATGGATTTTTAGATCAAATTGCTGTTTCAAAAATGAATAAATTCAGAGAAGAATTATTTAATTCTTTAAATGAAGAAAAAACAATATTAGAAGATATTAAGAAGAATAAAGTTATGAATGAAACTTCTGAAGATAAATTAAAAGATATTTTAGGAAAAGTTTCTGAAATTAATAAATAACCTCACCCTAACCCTCTCCTTAGATGAGAGGGGATAGAAGGAAGAATTTTTTAAAAGGAAAAAAATATTATAAAAAAATAGCTAATAACTAATAAACAAATTTATGGCTAATGCTAGAGACATAAAGAGAAAAATCAAATCTATAAAAAATACAAGTAAAATTACTGGAGCTATGGAGCTTATTTCAACTGTAAAGATGAAAAAAGCTCAAGATTTAGCTTTACAAAAAAAAGACTTTGTAATAGAAATTCTTAAAATGTTTTTTCATTTTGAGAAAAGTTTTGAAGATTTTCCTTTATTTAAAGAAAAAGAATGATGAAAAACTCTTTGAGTTGTTATAACTTCAAATAAATGACTTTGTTGAGGTTATAATGTAAATGTTATGAAAAGAGTTAATTCTTATTTGAAAGAATCAAATGAGCAAGTTGATTTTATTTCAATTTGAAAAAAAGCAGCTCAATTTGTTGCTAGAACTTGAAATACTTTGGTTGCTGATTTTTCAGAGCATTTTGAAGATAACATCAAAGCTCATTTTACAAGAACTTGTTTAGATTTTTTGATTAAAGATTTTTTACATGGAAAATATAAAAAAGTTGTAGTTTTTTATAATCATTATATTTCTCCGATTAAACAAATTGTTGTAGCTCGTGAGTTTCTTCCAGTTACAGTTGAATGAATGAAAAATTATTTAACAAGAATTGCTTGAAGTGATTTTGATGTAGAAGCTGAGGTTAAAAAGTCAGAAGAAATGCTTGAATTTGAAGTTGAGCCTTCCAAATGAGAAGTGGCTGAGGTTATTTTGCCAGTTATTTTACATATGATGTTTTTTGATATTTTGCTTGAAGCAAAAGCAAGTGAACATTCTTCTCGTATGGTTGCAATGAAAAATGCAAAAGATAGTGCAAAAAAAATTGCCTCAAGTCTTACTTTACAATATAATAAAGCAAGACAGGCAATGATTACAAGAGAAGTTTCTGAAATTACTGCTTGAGTTGAGTCTATGAAAGATTAATTATTTTCTAAATATAAAAATATGTTACCAGCAGCTATAGAAATAATATTAAACATATTCTTTTATTTAATATATTGTGTTATGTTTTGATTTGCATCAGGATTTTTATATTCTTATTTTTTAAAACAAGATGTTTCAAATGATTTAGCTACAAAAATTCAAATAGCTGTGGCTGTAGTTGTTTTACTTTTTACATTTATATTTAGAAAATATTTTTATTTTTCTTTGAAAAAATGAGATTAAATGTTTATACAGATTGATGAAGTAGATGAAATCCTTGAAATTCTTGAATTTGAGTTTATATAACAGATGAAAATTGAATTTGTGTTGAAAAAAGATTTAAAAATCTTTGAATAAAAACAAATAATGAAGCTGAATATTTAGGTGCATATTTTTGAATAAAAAGAGCTGTTGAATTATGAGCTTTAGAAATAAATTTATTTATGGATTCTAAACTTGTTATTGAACAACTTTCTTGAAAATGGAAAATTAAAAAAGAAGAATTATTTTTAATAGCAAAGGATATTTTAGAATTAGTTAAAAATTCTGGAGTAAAAATTAGTTATAATTGGATAGAAAGAGAAAAAAATAAAGAAGCTGATAGATTAAGTAATGTTGCTATGGATAAAAATATTTAAATAAACAATGTAAAATTATTTAATTAAATTAAACTTTATTTTTTAATAAAATTAATTATGTCTAAACAAAACTTTGAAGAGTTAGTCTTACAAAAACTAACTAATATAGAATGAGATATTTCTTGAATGAAATGAGATATCTCCGATTTAAAAATGAGAACAACTAATATAGAAACAGATATTAGTGTTATGAAATGAGATATCGTTTCTATGAAGTGAGATATTGATACTATGAAATGAGATATCGTTTCTATGAAGTGAGATATTGATACTATGAAATGAGAT
>JBBILU010000014.1:0-12660 GCA_037444775.1 Candidatus Altimarinota bacterium | reverse complement strand
ATAGTTTCTATGAAGTGAGATATTGATACTATGAAATGAGATATTCATGATTTGAAAATAAAATCTATTATAATGGATAAAAAAATAGATTGACTTTATTCAAAAAACGATGATCTTGAATGAGCAATAAAATTGAATAGTGCTTATATTAATCAAGCATTTAAACAAATGTCAACTCCAGTTTTTAGTACTTCTAAAATGTTTGGTTAAAAATTTATTTTTTTAAAAAGTATAAAATGAATACTTGAAAAATTACAAAAATCGTTTGAGTTGTAATTGATGTTGCTTTTGAATGAGGATTTGTTCCTTCAATTCTTGAAGCTCTTGAAGTTAAATGACACTCAAGCAGAGTTGTTTTAGAAACTCAACAACAACTTTGAGGTTGAGTTATTAGAGCTATTGCGATGAATCCAACAGATGGTTTAAAAAGAAATATGGAAGTTGTGGCTTTGGGGAGTCCTATAAGAGTTCCCGTTTGAGAAAAAGTTCTTGGGAGAATATTTAATGTTTTATGAGATCCAATTGACTGACTTGAAAAACCAACTACAGAATTTATGGATCCAATTCATAGAGCATCTCCAGATTTCAAAAACCTTACTACAAAAGCAGAAGTTTTTGAAACTTGAATTAAAGTAATTGATTTAATAGCTCCAATGCTTAAATGATGAAAAGTTTGACTTTTTGGTTGAGCATGAGTTTGAAAAACTGTTATAATGCAAGAATTGATTCACAATATTGCAAGTGAACATGGTTGATTTTCTGTAGTTGCTTGAGTTTGAGAAAGAACAAGAGAATGAAATGACCTTTACCATGAGATGAAAGATTCTTGAGTTATTGACAAAACTGCAATGGTTTTTGGTCAGATGAACGAAGCTCCAGGACCTAGAGCTCGCGTAGCTCTTACTTGATTAACAATGGCTGAACATTTTAGAGATAGAGAAAAAAGAGATGTTTTACTTTTTATTGATAATATATTCAGATTTACTCAAGCTTGAGCTGAAATATCTGCTCTTCTTTGAAGAATTCCATCTGCAGTAGGTTATCAACCAACTCTTGCTACTGATATGTGAGCTTTACAAGAAAGAATTACTTCAACTAAAGATTGATCTATAACTTCTGTTCAAGCTGTTTATGTTCCTGCTGATGATTTAACAGATCCAGCTCCAGCAAACACTTTTGCTCATCTTGATTCTACTTTGGTATTAAATAGAGCAATCGCAGAATTATGAATTTATCCAGCTGTAGATCCACTTGATTCTACTTCAACAGTTTTAGATCCGACAGTAGTTTGAGAAGAACATTATTTTGTTGCTCGTGAAGTTCAAAGAATTCTTCAAAAATATAAAGAATTACAAGATATTATTGCAATTCTTGGTATGGATGAATTATCTGAAACTGATAAAAAAACTGTTGCAAGAGCAAGAAGAATTCAAAAATTTTTAAGTCAGCCTTTCTTCGTTGCAGAACAATTTACTTGAACTCCTTGAGTTTATGCAAAACTTTCTGACACAGTTTCTTGATTCAAAAGAATTATTGATTGAGAATTGGATTTGGTTCCTGAAAAATTCTTTATGTATAAAAACACAATAGAAGATGTTTTAGCTGCTTATGAAAAAAGCAAATAGAACCACCCCCTAACCCCCTCCTTTCTAAGGAGGGGGAAAGAATTTAGATTTAAAATAATCAATTTATGAAATTAAAAATTCTTTCATTTGAATGAGAAGCTTATGTTTCAGAAAATGTTATTTCTGTTACAATGCTTACTTGAGCTTGAGAAATTACAGTTCTTGATAATCATTCACCACTTATAACTCATGTTTTACCCTCAACTTTGCATATAGTTTGCAAAGATGAAAATAATATTGAGATGAGAAATGATTTTGCTATTTGAAGATGAATAGTTGAAATTAGAGACTGAAAAGTCAAAATAATGACAGATATGCTTACAGATATTGCTGATTTGAATATTGATAATATTGAAAAAGCAAAAGCTGAAGCTATGAAGTTTATGGAAAAATACAAATGAAGTGAAAATCAAATGGATATGGCAAAATTTATTGAAGCAGAAGAAGCTTTGATGAAATCAATTGCTCAATTGAAATTATATGATTTAAAAAAATAAAAAAATCAGTTTGCTTAGACAAACTGATTTTTTTATTTTTCTTCAATATTTTGTAAAAAAAGTTCAAGAAAAATTAATATACTAGCAGATAAAAATCAAATTATAGTTATTGGAATTCAGATATAGTTAAATAAAACTAAAGAAACAAGAAAAACAGAAAAGAAAAAAGCTTGTCTGAAACTATAAATTATATGAGAAAAGAGAGTTTCTCATCTATAATGAATTTTTTTTATGAAATAAATTGGGAAAGTTAAAAAACTAGAAACAAGTAGAATAAAGGAAAAACTTATAGCAAAAAGACTAAAAAAAATATTTTTGTAAGGATCCGTATAGTTTAACATTAAAATAAATGTTGCTAAACTAGAAACAAAAATCATAAAAACTATTAATAATAAAAATTTTTTTCACATAATTTATTTATTAAAAACTATTAAGACTATCACAACCATTATTATTTTAGGGGGTAAGAATAACTTTCTATTATATTTTTCCAAAAATTCTCAACTTCTCAATATTTTTACATTTCATATTTTCTCAGATTTCAACACAAACTCCATTTACAATATATTCACTGTTTAAAGATTGTTCTATTTTTCATTTATTTATTCCAGACAAAAATCTTTTTTTCAAGCTTTCAAAATCTGATCAAATAACAGAGAATCTAGCTCAAACCATTCAAACATCAGAAATAAGTCAAGTTCCATTTGGAAAAATTTCATCATCATTTGTTTGGACATGAGTGTGAGTTCAATAAATAAAACTTACTTTTCAATCCAAAAAATGAGTCATTCAATATCAATCCGAGCTAACTTCTTTGTGAAAATCTATAATTATTCAGTCAAATTTTTCATCAATAAAGCTTTCTAAAATTTCTTCAACTTTCAAATATGGATTAAATAAATTATCTCTTGTAAAAATTTCTGATAATAAATTAATTACAAGTAATTTTTTACCTTCTTTTTCAAGAACTTTAAATCATTTTCATGGAACTTTATAATATTTTGATTCGTAATAATTTGCTGGTCTTATTAATTTTGAATCAGTTTTTTCCAAATAATCTTTTACTTTGTCTAAATTATCAAAAATATGATCTCAAGAAGTAAATAAATCTATTCAAACTTCTTCCATTTCAACTAAATGTTTTTCTATTGGTCATCTTCCAGAACTCATATTTTCTCAATTTACTATAATGAAATCAGGTTTATATTTATCTTTTAGAAACGGTAATTCTTTGCTCAAAGCTGTTCTTCATATTCTTCAAAATAAATCTCAAAAAATCAAAATTTTCATATTTTTTAAATGTGGTTAATTTCATAATAAATCTTATTCTTCTTTATTTATAACTCTTTTGTAAAAAGAAGTCATCATTAAGTCAAAAAGTCAATATACAAAGATAAAATAAAATATTAGATAAACAAGTTCAATTAATTTTATATTAGATAAAGATTCTACTAAACTTTGTTCATTTTGTCAGCTAAATAAAATTTTTAATGAATTACATTCAGTATTTTCAGTTCCTTCATTTTTTAAACAAATTAAATAAGAATCTATATTTTTTATTTTGTTATCTAAAAAATTTGATAAAATTTCAAAAGGTAAACTTATTAAAATAAAAATACCTATAATTCAAGCAAATTTCACAAAATTTTTTAATTTCAAAGTTTTTGAAGCAGATTTGTTTAAACAATCAGTTGCACTTTTTTCTTTATCTACAAGGAAATAAATGGAAAAATAATATTTATAACTTATAAATATGAAAGAAAAAATACAAGAAATAAGTAAGATAAAAGATGAGATTGCAAAAATATTATAGTTAGAATTTTTGAATAATTCAGAAACTTGTTTAATTCATCAAAAACTTACTACCAAAATTATAATTCAAATTATAAATACTAGAATAGGAATAAGTAAATATAATCAGATTCTAAAAATAATTCTCAAATATTCTATAAACACTTTTTTGTCAAAATACAAATTTTCTTTTAATTTCAGCCTTTCTCATTCTACATAAGATAAATTCAGTTTTATAAAAAGAATTTTTGAATATGACATTCCAAGAAGTAAAAAAACTATAGAATTTACAAAAAGAAAAAGTATAAATATACTCCAAAATATATGATTCAAAAACTCACTTAGTATGTTAAAAAATTGTCAATTACTCCCTAATAAATTGTTAATAATATCTCAAAAATAAATTGGTGAAATGTAGGCAATAATTATTGTAATTATGAAAAATGGCAAAAATAACATTATTCACAATAATATAGAGAAAATATTTATAATTATTTTGTTTATTGTCCAATGAAATAAATTTTTATAAGCAAAACTTGTATCAGAAAATATTTTTTTAATAGTTTTCATAGTGGAATTTTTAATTTTTTAAAAGCTAAAAAGATTATATTTTTTAAGTAACAAAAAGCAAGAATAAGTTTCTTCAAATGTAAAATAAATTTTATTTTTTGAATTTTTTTTATTTTTCATATAATAACGGATGATTTTTAAAAAATTAACCAATTTTATATATGTTAGAAAAATTAATAAAAACTATTTTCTGAGATTCTGATAGTAAAAAGATTAAAAAATATTCTAAAATTGTTGAAGAAATTCATATTTTGGAAAAAGAGTTTGAAATACTCACAATGGAAGAAGTTAAAGCAAAAACAAAAGAATTTATGTCTAAATTTGAATGACTTGATTTTCAAAAAAAAGAAGACTCTATAAAGATAAAAGAAATTCTTGAAGAATTAAAACCATCTGCTTTTGCTATCGTTAAACAAACTTGTAAATTATTAAACTGAAAAACATTTGAACTTAGTGAATGAAAAGTTATAACTTGGAATATGATTCCTTATGATGTTCAACTTATTTGAGGTTTGGCTCTTCATGACTCTTCAATTGCTGAAATGAAAACTTGAGAATGAAAAACTCTTGTTGCAACTTTACCAGCTTATTTGAATGCTCTGACTTGAAATCCTATTCATGTTGTTACTGTTAATGATTATTTGGCAAAAAGAGATTCTGAAGAAATGGGAATTTTGTATAATGCTCTTTGATTAAGTGTTTGAGTTATAACTCACGAACAAGGAAGAATAGAAAAAAAAGAAGCTTATAAAGCAAATATAGTTTATGCTACAAATAACGAATTATGATTTGATTATTTGAGAGATAATATGGTTTCAAAAAAAGAACATAAAACTCAATCAAAATTATTTTTTGCAATTATAGATGAAGTTGATTCTATCTTGATTGACGAAGCTAGAACTCCTTTAATTATTTCAATGCCAGATAACGAACCTACAAGTAAGTATTTAAAATTCTCTTGAATTGCTAAAAGACTTGAAAAGTGAGTTGATTTTAAAATTGATGAAAAACAAAAAACAGCAACTTTAACAAATAAATGAATAGAAAAAGTTGAAGAATTTTTATGAGTTGATAATATTTATGTTTCAAATCATTACAACGATTTACATCATATAGAAAATGCAATTAAAGCTGAATGAGTTTATACTAGAGATAAAGATTATTTGGTTGTAAATGATGAAGTAATGATTATTGATGAACACACAGGAAGAGTTTTATCTTGAAGAAGATATTCTGATTGACTTCATCAAGCTATTGAGGCAAAAGAACAAGTTACGATCAAACAAGAAAGTAAAACTTTAGCAAGTATAACATTCCAAAATTATTTTAGAATGTATTGGAAACTTAGTTGAATGACTTGAACGGCAAAAACAGAAGAAGAAGAATTTTATAAAGTTTATGCTCTTGAAACATTAGTTATTCCTACAAATAAACCAATTGCAAGAGAAGATAAAGCTGATTTGCTTTTTAAAAATGAGAAATGAAAATTTGAATATGTAGTTAAACTAATTAAGGAAATTCACGAAACAAAACAACCAATTCTTGTTTGAACAGTTTCTGTTGAGAAATCTGAATATTTGAGTCGTGAATTAACAAAAGCTTGAATTCCACATAATGTTTTGAATGCTAAACAACATGAAAGAGAAGCAGAAATAGTTGCAAATGCATGACAAATTTGAGCTGTAACAATTGCTACAAATATGGCTTGAAGATGAACCGATATCAAACTTGGAGAGTGAGTTAAAGAACTAGGATGACTTTGTATAATTTGAACTGAGAAGCATGAAACAAGAAGAATTGATAATCAATTAAGATGAAGAGCTTGAAGACAATGAGATCCTTGAAGTACTCAATTTCTGATTTCTCCAAATGATGATATAATGAGAATTTTTGGTTGAGATAAACTTTTTGGAGTTTTTAATTCTCCAATGTTTGCTTCCCTTCCTGATAATGAACCTTTGGCTCAAAGCTCTATGTTAACAAGAAAAGTTACAAGTGTTCAAAAACAAGTTGAATGATATAATTTTGATTCAAGAAAACATGTTTTGGAATATGATGATGTAATGAATAAACATAGAGAAATTATTTATGCAAGAAGAAATAAAGCTCTGCTTTGAGAAAATTTGCACGAAGAAATAAAAGAAATGATTAAATCTCAAATAAAAAGTTTAGTAATAACAGAAACTAGTAAAGTTTGAATTTCAAGAGAAAATTTAATAAAAAAAGTAAATGAATTTCTTTGAAGAAATGCCATAGATGACACTCTTGAAATACAAGATGTTGAAGCTATTAAAAATAACGAAAATCTTTGAGAATACATAGCAGATATTGCACTTGAAGAAATAGAAAACTTGAAATCAAAAGCAGCCAACGAAGAAGAATTTTATGAACTTGAAAGAAGAATAATTTTGCAATCAATTGATGAGTTATGGATGAGTCATATTGACAGTATGGCTAGACTCAGAGAAGAAGTTGCTTTTGAATGATATGCTCAAAGACAACCTCTGGTTGTTTACAAAGAAAAAGCTTTTGGAAAATTTGAAAAATTGCTTAATGATATTGAATACAAAATTGTTAAAGCAATGTTTAGCATAAATCAAGTTTCTCAAATAGAGCAAGTGAATATAGATGAATCTTTACTTGAAATGAATGAAGAAGATTTTGAAAAAATGTTAAACTGATTTATCAAAGAAAGTTCTAATGATAATAATCCGATTTTTGTAAATCCAAATATGGGAAAAAATAGAATAAGAGTGTAAGAATTATAACTCCCCCCTAGCCCTCTACCGAGCAATAAGGTCATTTAAAGGAGAGGGATAACACAAAAATAAAATTATGATAGCATATATTTCTTGAAAAATAATTGATATAACAAAAAATTCTGTAATAATTTTGACTAATTCTTGACTTGGTTATGAAGTTTTAATTAACGAAATAACTTATTCAAAAGTTTGTTTAGAAGAAAATATAGATCTTTTTTTGTACCATAGTATCTCAGAGAATGGACAAAATTTATTTTGATTTATAGAAAAAGAAGAAAGAATAATTTTTGAAGAATTAATAAAAATATCTTGAATTGGTTGAAAAGTTGCTTTAAATATTTTATCGGTTTGAATAGAAAATTTGATTTGAGCTATAAAAAACGAGGATCAAAAAACTATGGAAAGCATAAAAGGAATTTGAAAAAAGTGAGCTTCAAAAATAATTCTTGAACTTAAAGATAAAGATTTCATAAAAAATTCTCTCTATGAAACAAAAAAAGAATTAGATGGTAAAAAATCTACTATTCCAAAAGATTTATTTGAACAAGTAAAAGAAACTCTTGTGAATATGTGATATAATTCAAGAGATATAGAAAGAGTTTTGATAGAAGTTCCAGAAGAATTCAAAACTTTAAATGAGATTATTCCATTTGTGATAAGGAATATATAAAAAGCACTCTTTGTAAGGAGTGCTTTTTATGAAATTTTATTAAAATCTACTTTATGCTTCATGCTTTCTCCTGCAATAAAGATGTAATATTGGCTTCTTCTACTAATACAAATTTTCATGTTTTTCACAATTTATGATAAGAATAACCTCATAAATTTAATTGTTTTAATATTGTACTCTGAGGATGTGAGCTCAAAGAATCAGCTATATCGTTTAATGTTAATTTTTCTTCAACATTTCACATATCACTATTATAACTAAGTGTTAAGTTAGATCAATTCCAATTTTTTGACTAAAAAAACATAATATGATAAAATACTAAAAATAATAACAAAAAATTAAACTATAATTTAGAAAATTCATGGATAATAATGAACTTTTAGGGAATTTTGATGAGTTCAGTTCTGTACAAAAGAACTTTGTAGAAAATGTAAAGCAAAAAATTAATAATCCAAACTACAAAGAAAACTACACAATACAAAATTGAGATACATTATTATGAATAGCAAATGAACACTGATTAAAATGAGATTATAAAAAACTCATTTTATTAAACTATATTTTTTGAAAAGAAATTAAAAAAAGACCTTGAAAAAGAGAAATTTATGATATATATCCTTGAGAAAATATTTTTGTCCCAAAAAAAGAAAAGTTAGATGAAATAAATCATATATTTGAAAGCATTGAAGAAATTAGAGATTCTATAGAGTTAACTAGAACTTTAACTGTTTTAGAATTAAAAACAAATAGTAATGTTTGAAAAAAAGAACTTAAACAAATAAAAAGTATTTTAAATGAAGAAAATGAAAATATTTTTCCTAACAAAGTTGAAAGCCAATGATTTGATTTTTTGCTTAGTTGATTTGGAAATTGAAGTTTATTAGATGACAATAATAACCCAAAAACTTTAAATAATGACAAGGTAATTCCTCCTAACACCAAATCTGAATTAGAATTAGTAGTTTGTGCAAGACTTATTCGTATGCTTATGAGATCTTGATTAAATATGAATGATTTAACTCCAGAACAAAGAAAATTTTTTAATGATTCAAATATCGATGCTTGGATGATGATTGATAGATTATTAAAAATATGATATAGTCAAAAAGCTAATTTAATGGATTTTTTTGATGATTCAAAAGTGTGAACTTCTAGTCCAATGAAAACAGAAAAAATGTGAGAATATTATAATAAAATAATAGAAATTTGAGGTGATTTAGAAAAAAATTGAAAAGTAGGAACTTTATTGCCTTTATATTTTATATGAAGTGGTTCTTTATGAGCTGTCCAAGAATATAATATTTGAAGAGAGCAAAAAGACAAACATTACAATACTCATATGTCAATGTTTATTTGAAATAGAGAAAAAGAATTTAGTGCAAATGAAATAGAAAAACTGACAAATAGAAATGATATTAAGATTCCTCAACAGTGAGTTAATTTAGAAAAATTTTTGATAATGTTTATAAATTCTAGAAAAGATATGTTCAGAAATAATACAACAAAGGAAATGATTCTTAGGTATGCTAATCTAATAAATATTTCTGTTAATTGAGAACAATATGAAATTAATGAAAAAAATCTAACAGAAATTAATATAATGCCGACAAGTAAAATAATTATAAAATGACCGATGCTTGTAGATTGACTTCATTTACAAAATTCAAAAATTGCTGAACAAAGAGAACAAATGAATGCGAGAAGTCGTTTTTTCTTTGAATATGTTATAAATAATAATTTTTTCTTGAGTGAAGTTGTTGAACCTGAAGAAAATAAATGGCCAAATTTAGAAACAAATTCTTTAATTTGAAATCTAAAAAATAAATATAGCTATTATTTGAGGAAAAATGAAATATTAGAAGACAAGTTAAAAAAAGTCATTGAAGAACAAGAAAAAGAAAAATTAGAAAAACTAAAAGAAACTAAAGAAAAAGAAAAGTTTATACAAGATGAATATGCAAGACAAATAAAATGATTGAAAATGCTTTGATTTCTGAAAAACGAAAATATTTTAAATCCTTGATCTTTTGATGTAAATAGAGCAATTCCATATTTAGATACAAGTAATATGGATGCAATTTATAGAAATTATGTAAAAACAAAAAGTAAAGAAGCAAAAGAAAAGTCTGAACAAGAAACTGACTTAAACTTGTTTAAAGAATATGTTTCTATCACAACAAATCCTTGAGATAATTATGCAACTTTGTGGAACAGTATGACAAAAGATGTTGCAAACTTTTTAACAGCTGAATCCCAAAACTACAAAGAACAGAAATTATCTAGTATGGATAGTTTTTGAGACTATCTTAGTATTATTAGTGTTTTACTTGTGAATTGAGGATTAGATACAAAATATCCAAACCTTAAAAAATTAAAAGATTTAAGTAATATTCAAAAAAGAAGTTTAATAAAAAATATTTTATTATCTCAAATAAGTTCTTTTCCAAAAGCTAAACAAGAAAAATTAACTGAAGAGTTTCTAAAATGACATATTACAGAATGATTTACTTTTGTTTTAAGTTTCAAAAAATTAGAGGAACTTATAAAAAATTCAATGGAAATATCTTGAATATGAGAAATAAATGAAATGCAAAGAAGTGAATCTGATGATTTGGCTATAAAACTATGAGCTAAATGAAACCAACGGTTACAAAGACAATTAGAAAATACAATGTACCAAGAAACATATACCCATAATTGATGATGAGGAAGACTTCTCAAAAAAACTCTTTGAGAACAATTACCATGAGATCTTGTGAAATCAAGATGAGATTGACAAATAAGACTTTCTTTATTTTCTAATAATGAAGAATGGATTACAGTTGAACAATTATACGAAGCTCTTCATAAATTAGAAACAAAAGACTTTTATGATTTTGTAGAAAAAAATCCTAGAATGAAAAAAAGAATAGAAAATGATTTAATAATAGTAAAAAATATAAAGAATAATTTATTTGCATATAAAACAAGCAGAGATGAAAAAGTACTAAATTCAATAGTTAGAGATTTAAAAAAGCTAATAACAATTGATGGTCATACAAGTTTATGGAAAATTATGTGAATACAATTTCCAGATGAATTAAAGGAACATCTAGATTTGGATGATGATTATTGAAATAATATTGTTTGAAAAATTATTTGAATGTCATTAGCTGGAGACAAATTATTATTACATACAAAAAAATTAGATTGAATTCTTCAAGCTGTATGAGAAGAACCTACTGATCAATATAAAAACTGATTGAAAAGTTATGATAATATTGTTAGTATGATGTATAATTTGTGAGAAGATAAAACAGTTATGATTATGTGAGAAAATTATATAATAAGAATTCTTGAAAGTTTATGAATAAAAAATGTAAATTATCCAGAAGTAAAAACAAACAAATCTAATCAATTAATTTATAATAGAGTAACTTTTACTCAACACTTAGAGACTTTTATAAATTCTATAAATAATGAAACTATTAAATCTAAATTAAGAAAATTATTAGATTCTAGTAAAAATCTTAACAAACTAATTTATGATTTAGTGAAAAATCCAGAAATTAAAAAACTTTTGGCAGAAAATTGAAAATCTACTTCTCTGCTTCCTACTGATAATGAATTCATTTGAGAATGAGTTGTTACAAGGCAAAAATTATTCAGATATGTAAATTCTCGTTCTAGAGAAAAAGTCTCTCCTTCTAAAACAACTCCTATTAATAATTTTTCATTACCTTATTTAAACGAAACTAGTCGTTTTGTATGATGAATTATGGAGAATATTTGAGTTGAAATCCCATGAAAATTAAAAAACTAAGCAAAAATTTTTGCTTAGTTTTTTAATTTTTTTAAAATTTTTCAAAAGCTTTTCTAACCGTTTGACTATTTGCTGTAATTTTTTGTTTTTTAGCATCGTAAAACCACATATCAATATCCACAAGTTTTTTTATTAATGGTAGTATAAATTCATCTAGTTTTTTTATATATTCTCAATTTTTTCAAATATATTGAGAAATTCTCTTAAAATCTATTCTTTCTTCTTGTGATAATTTCCTTTCCCAAAAATCAACTATTTTTGCATATTCATCCTCTATCAAAGTTTCAACTCAAGCCTTGTAATCTCAAGTATTTTTGTAATCAAGTAAACATTGCCATATTTCCCAAACACTTCAGCCTAGATTTTCCCAGAAATATTCTACCATTTCATCTGTAAAATCTTCACTTTTTAGCCATCATATAACATCTTTTTTTTCTAAATGATCTACTAAATAATATTTAGAAGTATTTTTTAATTTTGCATGATTATATAATTCTTCTATATAATAAGAATCTGAAGTCAAACAAATAACATGAGCAAGATGAACTTCTTTTGTAAGTCTTATAAAAAATTTCCATAATTCTTCCACTAGAAGCAAATTATTTTCTTTATCAATTATTATATTTTTTAAATACTGAAATTCATCTATTATAATAACTGGCTTAATTCATTTTTCATTTGCTTTTCTTAACTTTTCTTCCATTAAAGCAAAAATATTTTCATCAAGTAACTTTTCATCATCTACATCCCATCAAAAAATACCTATATTTAACTTTATTCAACTAACTATTTCTTTTATTTTTCACTTTATACTTTTAGGAAAAAATGTATTTCTAAAATCGGAAAAATCTCTAATCAAAACTCATCTCATATTTATGTATTGTACTGCATATTCTCATTCTGGAAGCTCATTTATAACTTTATTGATAAGTGTTGTTTTTCC
>JBBILU010000013.1:0-35430 GCA_037444775.1 Candidatus Altimarinota bacterium | reverse complement strand
TGCTTTGATTATATAAGTTTTTTAAAAAAGTCCAAAAAATTTTAAAAAGTGAAAAAAGTTATAAAATAAAATTATCCTATAGTTTCCTTTATTAAAGGGGACTATCTCAATTAGTTTATTTTTTCTCCTCCTTAAGCTTTCCCTCTCCTCTAAGAAGAGGATAGGGTGAGATCTTGTCTTTCCTACACAAAAATATTTCAACATTATTTTTTAAACTTTGCAAAATCTATTGACTTTTATGTAATAATATGCCTAGTATTTTACTGACATTAATCTGTTAGCTAAACAATAATAAAATATCATAATATACTTTTTTGAAAAAAGTATATTATTTTTTTGCTTTTTAATAAAAAGTATGAGAGAATAAAATATATTATAAATAACAAAAACAAAATGATAAAAAGGATGTGAACAACATACAAAATTTTTTTTGATAAAAAAATAAATAACTGAACAATAATAGTTTTACTAGTTTGAATGTTCATAGTTTTAACCGGTTTAATAACTCCGAATATAGAAAAAAACTCAAAATATTTAAAAGCCGATTTAACTTCAATAAATAGAATAAATCATAATTACGATAATATAGATAATTATATTTATTTGGATTGAAAAAAATATAGAATTTATTTAGAGGAATCTAGATAATTTTATTTTTGATTTTGTAATATATTTTTATATAATGGAAAAAATTTAATCTTAATAAAAAAATATGAGAATTTCTGAATTAACACTTGCTTTTTGAAACAAAATAGTCTTGAAAGATATAGATTTAAATATAAATAAATGAGAATTTGTTTTCTTCATTTGACAATCTGGCTCTTGAAAAACTACTTTAATTAGAGCTTTAATTTGAGATAAAGAACCTTCTAGCTGAGAAATAGTTTTAGATAGTTGAATAGGTTTATATAAAAATATGAACGAATTAGTCCTACAAGAATATAGAAGAAATATTTGAGTAATTTTTCAAGATTATAAATTATTAGAATCAAAAAGTGTTTATGAAAATGTAGCTTTTGCAATGGAAGTTTGTGGTTACAAAGATTCTATAATTAGAAGAAAAGTTCCAGAAACTCTTGAACAAGTCTGACTTCTTGTGAAAAAAGACAAATTTGCTTGTGAGCTTTCAGGTTGAGAAAAACAAAGAATTGCAATTGCAAGAGCTTTGGTTCACGATCCAAAAATTCTTATTTGAGATGAACCAACTTGAAATCTAGATCCAGAAACAGCTATGTGAATTATGAAAATTTTTGACGATTTGAACAAAGAATGAAAAACCGTAATCATAGCAACTCATGACAAAAATATAGTAGATCAAATGTGAAAAAGAGTAATTGCTTTTGTTGATAAAAAAATTGAAAGTGACGAAATTAACGGAAAATATTGTCTGTAAAAAATTTTAAAAATAAAAAAAAATTATGCTTTATCAAAAAAAATATGTTAGTAATGAAACTAAAAATCAAATAGAGGAAAAATGATTTTTGGTTTATAATTATATTTCATTGAGAGAATTAATGTTAACAGTTCAAAAAGATTATTTACAAATTCTTTCAAAAATAAATCTTCCCTTTGGAATTATAACAATTTTTCTTTGAATTTTTTCTTTTTTTAGCTTAAATTTTATTCCAATAATTTCCTTTGTTTTATTTGTTTATTTTATGATTTTTATCGTTTTAATCTACAAATTAAGCATTAGAACTTACTTTTTTTTACTTATTTCAAATATAGTTTATACTTCAGAATGAGTAATAATTTGAAAAGAACTTTTTTTGTATAATGAAGATGAAAAACTAGAAAATTCTTTGAGAAAATATGAAATAATGTTTGATGAATTTTTGAGTAAATCTTCAAATATTGAACAAATAATAAGTAGTAAAAAATCTGAACTGCTAAAATCAAATTGAAATATTTTGAAAAAATGATGAGAATGATTTGGAAAAATTCTTGATAATGTTAATTCAAAAAACTCTCGAAACTTGGTTCAATTAGCAATTGTCGCAATGATTTCTTTTGCTATATATATTATGTTATTATATTTATTTTATTATATTTGAATTCTTGTTTGATATGTAATATTTTTCTTTTTTTCACAAATAATAAAAATCATTCTTGCTTTCAAAAAACCAGTAGAATTAAAAATAAAAGAGAATATAGAATCGATTGATTCAAGCTTCAATAATATGAATAAAATATGAAGTCTCATTTGAGAAAAAATAGATAATTTTAACTCTTGAGAAATTAGCAATATTTCAAATATAATTTGAGAAAATCTTGAATCTTTTTACTTAGAAATTTGACTTATTATGAAAAAGAAAGAAATTTTATTAAAAATTCTAAAAGAATCTATTTACAAAGATTTTATAAATTTTACACTTTTAGCAAATTATTTAAAACTTCATTTTAACAAACCAATTTTATCTTTGATTTGAATGTTAGAACAAACTGAAGATTCTTTGAAATCTTGAATTAAAAATATAGAAAATACAATTTCTGAAAATAAAGATTCTTTACTTGAAAAAACACTGGAAACAAAAATAGTTATTCTTCAAAGAAATCTTGAAATTTTGCTTGAAAATAAGGAAAAGCTAGGAAAAAGTGTTATATAAAAGACTCTAAATAGAGTCTTTTATATTTTTTCCCAATCATAAGCTCAAATATTTCTTTTTTCAAAATCAAAATCTATTCAAAGTAAAAATATGTTTTTACTTTTTTCTCATAAATATTTTTCTACATAATTTTTGGCTTTGATTTGTTCTAAAGCTTGTTTTCCTGATTTTTCTACTTTGAATTCCAAAATATAAATATTGTCTAATATTTTTATAGTTAAATCAATTCTTCACTCTGAAGTAATATCTTCTTGAATTATATCAAGTCACATTGTATACATCAAAGTATAAATAATACTTGAATAATATCACTCATATTTTGCCAAAATTTCTAGCCTATTTGTATAAGAAATTCCTGCAAATATTTTTTTCAAATAAATTATAATTTCATCAATATTTCCAGAAATTAATGCTTCATATACTGGTTTTGCTCTTTGAGTAAGATGTTCATCTCAAAAAACTTCCAAATAATCTGTCAAAATATAATTATTAAGAGATGTTTCTATTTCAAAATTTGGGATTCAAAGAGTATATTGTTCTTTTCAAAAAAGAATTGACTTTTCTTTTATTGTAAGATAACCAGTTTGAAATAACAAAGTTTCTATTTTTATTTTTTCTATATCAAAACTTCATATAAGTTTCTCATTTGTTTGAATATTTTCCAAGTATGGAATATGATAAAACCCCTCTTTTTTCTTTAATATTTTCATCAAAAAGCTTGGAGTTGCTGTTTCAAACCAATAATTTCTATATTCTTTGTTATCTAAAAAAAGTAAAATATCAAATGGGTTAAATACTTTTTCTTGTCACAAAAAATTAAAACCATTATACCATTTTTTCATTTTTTCTTGTTCTATTCAATGCAAAAAAGAAGAAAAATTTGTTTGAAGTTCTCTTAAAGTAAAACCACATAATTCTCATACTTTTTCGTTAATAGTCAAATCTTGTAAATTATTTAAACCACTAAAAAGACTTACTTTTGAAAATTTTGAAACTCAAGAAATAAAAACATATTTAATATATTTATCTGAATCTTTTATAACTCCATAAAAACTTTTTAGTATTTCTCTTGCCTCTTTAGCTTTTTCTTCATTATCTAGGAAATCCAAAATTGGTTTATCATACTCATCCACCAAAATAACAACTTGATTTCCATATTTCTCGTTTAATTTCATAATAAGTTCTTGAAATTTATCTGAAATATTTTTAGCCCCCAAAACTATATCTGTTTCTTGTGAAGTTCTTATGTTAATTAACCAATCTAATTTATTTTGTAATTCTTCTACTGTCAAAACTCCAGTTCAGAAACTAATTTGAATTACTGGATATTTTTTAGAAAAATTCCAATTATTTTCGGCATAAAGTCATTCAAATAATTCTTTTTTTCATCTAAAAAGACAAGCTATAGTGTCAAGCATCAAAGATTTTCCAAATCTTCTTGGTCTATTAAGAAAATTATATTTAGCTCACTCTTTAATCAAATTTACAAGAATTTTTGTTTTATCAACATATACATAATTATTTTCTAAATTTCTCATTTCTTCAAAAGATTGTATTCAAATAGAAAGTTTTTGCATAAATTTTTATTAAAAATTAATTATAAAAACATTATATAAAAAAAGATTTTTTTAGCAAAAAAATGAAAAACCTTTCGAAAATTTGCGAAAGGTTTGTTTATCTCAAGTTTTTATCAGATTTTTTAGTTTCACTTCTATCAAAAACAATTATTGCTCAGGTAGGAACATCTTTTGGATCAATTGGTGTTTTGGTATTAGCTTCAGATTTTCAAACTTGGTCTGGCATAATCCATCAAACTATTGGTTTATTTATGTTTATAATAGAAACCTTATTTGATTGATTTCATCATAAACATCTTTTATCTTCTGTCATAAATCAAACATGTCAACTTCAAGCTCATTTTATAAAACTTTTTGCCATATTACTTCAAGTCGTTTCATATCAAGCTTGTTTTAAAGTCCAGTTAACAAAAGCAGCACACCAAGGAGTGGAATTTGTATGAACTCATCAATGTCATGTTTCAGAAAAATATTTATCAGTTTCTCTATTACTTTCGTGTTTATTAACTTCAAAAGAAGCAATTGATAAACATTTTTCTCAAGATTCTGACATTCAATCTATTTGTTGCTTTTGTTCAGCAGTCATTCAATCCATTTGTTTGTTTCAACTCATAGCACAAAATGCAGATAAAAGAATTTTTTGAAGAAAACTAGGATTTTCTCCTTTATTTTCATATTCTTTTATAGTTTTTGCTAATTCTTCTTTAGACATATTATTTCAAGCAAGATATTGAGAGTTTTCATCAAGAAACTTAGCAAGTCATTCTTTAGAGTCAACACTTAATAATTCTTCTGCTATATTTGGGTCATCTATATTTTGTAAAAGATCTCAAATTTCTTTTTGACTTGTTCAAATTTCTAAATGATTCATTCCCTTAGCTTTTTCAAAAATATCTTTTTTCCAATCTTTATTTCAAAAACTGACTTTCTTTCAATCCAAACAAGCATTCACTTTTCAAGATTCATCTGGCAATCCACAAGTTTCTCTAGCAATTGCTCAAGTATCAACTGCTCATCCTCAAAGTTTATTGACATTGCTAGTCCACTTATGAACTTGTTTAGTATTAGGATTTTTTTCAGTTTCTTTTTGTTTTTCTCATCAATTTAAATATTCTCAAAGATTTAAATCATCCATTTCATCTGCTCCCATAATACTTTTTTATTAAAATATAAAATTCCTTTTTTATTTTCCCTTTCCTCCAAAAAAGAGGGCTAGGATGAGGCTTTACCCAAAAAACTTTTTAAAAAATTCTATGAACTTTTCTTCAAGAGTTTTCAATTCTTCCCTTTCTTCAGCAATATGCTTTTTATAAACTTCTTGACTAATTTTTCATTCCATTTTTGTAAAAAGCCATGGTTCTTCTTTTAACTTTTCTTTCAAGATTTCTGTTTGTTTCTCATCAATTTCTCTCAAAGTAAACAAAAGCTCATCAAGTTTCTCAGAACTCAAACTATCAATTTCTGATTTTACTCTATTTATTGTTGCTGAATTCAGCATCAAGCTTCTTCAAACAAGTTGTAAGATCTCTTCTTTTGTTGTCATAAATAAAAACTTATTAAAATAACCTTTTCCTTCCTCCCCTCCTTGGGAAGGGGGGGCTGGGGATGGTAATTAAAAACATTTTAGCATATTATTTTTTTATTTGCAAAAAAATGAATTATAATATAAAATAAACTCCTGAAATTTTATTTTATAAAAAATATCCTTTTTAGGATGAGATTATGCTAGAAAAAGAAATAAAAATACTTGAAATAAATAAAGAAAATTTAATAACAAAATTAGAAGAAATTTGAGCAGAAAAAATTTTTGATTGAATAATTCACGATATTTATTATGATTTCATAGATTGAGAGAAAAGAAAACTAGAAGAAAACCAAAGAATTTTTAGAGTGAGAAAAAAGTGAGAAATTCATATTTATACAATAAAAAGAAAAAGGCTTAAAGAATGAGCAAAAGAATGATTAGTTATGAATGATGAATATGAAACACAAATTACAAATCCAGAGAGTTTTTGAAGAGTTTTGGAAAAATATTGAATGACAAAAACTAGAGAAAAAATAAAACACAGAACTTCTTATAAAATGTCTGATGCTGAATTTGATATTGATGAATATGAAGAAATTCCTATTTTTCTTGAAATAGAAGCTAGTTCTGCAAAAATAATTAATAATTATATTAAAAAATTAGATCTAAAAAATAACCCAACTTTGATATGAGGTTCTAGAAAATTATTCAAATATTATAATAAAGAATACAAAAATTTATAACAAAAAATTAGATATAGCAATGCTACATCTAATTTTTTGTTATTTGTTCAAGAATTTCATCAGTTTTTTTAGAATAACTAACTCAAATAAAATCTATATTATAAACATAAGAAAGTATGATTGAATGCAATCTTTCAGCTATATTTATATTTATTTTTTTATCTAAATAAATTTTGTAAGATTCTTCTAAAGTTTTACATATTTCAAAATTTTGAAATCAAAAAACTTTTCATAACTTTTCATAAAAATCAAGCATAAAAATATAATCATTGGCTTTAATATCTGTTTTGTGAAAACTATGAGGAATAAAAATAATTTTTGAATTTTTTCTTAAAATAAATTCAAGAATTTCATAAATGTATTTTTCATAATTATCAATTTCTTGTTTTCTAAGAGAAAATCAAATTGTTTTATTTGAAAAATCTATTTCTTTTAAATTTTCTAAATTCAAATTATTTGAAGAAATTCTTTTTAGAAGATTTCAGTTTTGTTTTTGCAAAGAATCTCTTCTATACTTGTCCCCCTTAATAAGGGGGATACTAAAAGCAGGGGGATTTAAAACTTTTTCAAAAAAAACTAGGTCTTTTTCCAAAAATAAATTTTTCTCAAATCATAAACTTTTTAGTAATAAAAAGCTATAATTATCTCTAACAACTATTTTATAAGCATTTCCAAAAATCTTTTTAACTATTTTTAAATTTATATAATTTTTTATATTTAATCAAAGTCTAAAAAAATAAACTTTTTTTCAAAATAATTTAGATATTTTACTTCTAAAAAGCCATTGTTTAAGAGGATTTCATACAGATTGAAGTTCATTATCATAAATTATTCCACCTCAACCAATCACAACTAAATCACTTTTTATTATTGAACTAAAAAAAACTAAAAAATTTTTCAAATTTCTAAAAATATTTTTTGGATTTTTGAGTCAAATAGGAAAATATTCTTTGTAAATTATTTTTGTGTTTTCATCTTCTAATTCAGAAATATCAAAAATATCATCTTTATCAAAAGTAAAAACAGTAAATTCAAACTCTTTTTCACTTTTGAATTCTTCTTTTAATAGCTTAATTTCATTTTTTACGATTAATTCATCTCAAAGATTTTGGCATCAAATAGATGCGAATATAGAAATATTCATATTATTTATAGATATTTAGTACTTTATACAAAACATTATTATGTTTAATTTATTTACAATTTGGAAATAAAATACTATCAATAACTGGAGTTAATTCTTGTTTCCAAGAAGACTTTTCAGCATCAAAAAATTTATTATCAGCATTAAAAGCAAATGGTATATTATTTTTATTTAGTTCGCATACTACAAAATTTGAGAAAAGTATTTGCTCTTTTATTGTATAATCATTTCAATCATTATAATTAGATGGCATCCATGCTCAAACCCAAGTTGGTATATTATTTTTTATACTCCAACTTTTTGCTATAAGTATTTTATTTTTAATTATATTTTTTTCTTCTTCTTTTCAAGTTGTCCATACTTTTTCGGTTCAAGTTTTTGATGGTCATGCTGCATAAAAATGCCATTCAGCCATTAAAAAATTATTATGTTTACTTGGAATCTTAAGCTTTTCTAAATATTCAGGACTAGAACGAACAATAGGTGATATAAATATTATTCTTTTGGGATTTGTTTTTCTTATTTCTGATACTGTTTTTTCATAAAGTTCATTTAACTTTTCTGGATTTTTATTTAAACTGTCAGTTACTTCAATAATTAAATCAAAACTAACAAGATATGATTTCTGCTTAAATCTTTCAGAAACTTTTTTCCACCAATTTATAACATTGTTCTGATTTTGTATTGATTGATTATTTTTAAACTCATTGGCTTGATATGCTATTATTGGAATAATTCAAGCTGATAAACAATCATCAATTACTCTATTTATATTTGATAACAAAACTTCATTTATATCATCTTTTATTCTTATTCTTACATGATTTATTCACTTTTCTTTAAAAACTTTAGGAGTATTTGAAGTATAATTTTCAAGTCAATTCTTTGTTTTTAACCAATCTACATTAATTCATACTCATAATATATCTTGATAATCTTTAGGACTTATTGATTCTGAATCCTTTAATATAGTAATTTTTGTACTAATTATGGAAATATTGATAATATTTTTCAGAAATGCTAATATTTGTTTTTTTTCATCTGATATGTCAGTCATTCAAATTTCATCAATTTTGTTTTTTATTGCTTCTAAAATTTTAATTTGTTTACTTTTATCATAAATTGAAATTTTATTTTGAAACCTTGTATATAAGTCTTCAGTTAACTTTTTGTTATAAATTTGTTTTTCTTCTTTCAAATCTCAATTTGTAATGTTTATCATTAAGATTAAAAGTAAAATAGTAATTCATAGTTTAATTTTATTCATATATATGTTTTAATTGTAAAAATCTTGTATATAAAATTGCTTATTCTTTATAAAATATTAAATAATTAGTTTACCTAACAAATTTTATCTCACCTGATAAATTCATCATCTACTATAAATTTCTTTTGAATCTGGAGAAGTTATTGCTGGAAATATTTGGTCACACTTTCTAACTTCTGCTTTAAAATCAAGAGATAAATCACAAGGACAAGACAAACAAACAACATTTCAGTAAATTAATCATTTTTGTCATTCTTCTAAACATTGTTGTTGTCAATTCCCTCATCATCCTCATATATTTGTATCTGGAAGACAAACTCATTTTGTTGAACATTCATTTTGAACTTTACTAGAACAAGTATATCATTTTTTACAAGAACAATCCGATGCACAAAATTCATCAAAAATTGGACATCAATAATTCAAGTTATTTCATTTTACTTCTGGACATTTATCTTGACAATTTTTGATTCAATCTTCATCAAAATCCAACTCACAATTATTCATTGAATTAACTTTTATAATAACAGTTGCTTCTCAAGTGTTTCATAAATCATCTTTTACAAATAATTTAACAGTAAAAGTATCAACTGTTGAAAAAATATGAGAAATATTTTTACTAAAACCAGTTTTTCAATCTCAAAAATCCCAAAAATAAGATAAATTTTTTGATGTACTGTCAACTAAAGCTTCAAAATCAACATTCAAAGGTCAATCTCAAAAAATAGGAACAGCATTTATTCAAACTTTTAATGAATTATTTCAATTATTTTTATCTGTTACAGTAATTGTTACTGTTGAAGTTCCCGAATTTCAAGCTGAATCTGTAACTATCAAAGTTGCTTTATAGCTTCAAGGTTCTGTATATGTGTGATTAGGATTAGAAGAATTAGAAGATTTTCAATCTCAAAAATTCCAAAAATATGAATAATTTCAAGTTCAACCTTTTACCAAAGAAGAAAAATCAACTTTCAAATTTTCTACTCAATAAATTGGATTTGCCATCATATCAACTCAAAGACTTTTTGAATCGTTATTATTATTTCAAATATTTCAAATATTTATACTAGAATAAACTTCTCAAGAATTTCAACAATTATCTGTTACTCTTAAATAAATTTTATAATTTCAAGGTTTAAAAAAGTCATAATTATCAATATATTTGCCATATTTTTTTATTTCTTCTCAAGTTGATAAATTATAAAATCTCCAAATATACGAATCTGTTGCTGAAATTCATTTATCACATACTCAAAATTCTTCTGCCTTGAAATCAAAAACTTTTTCAGTTTTAGTAAAATTAGGATTTTTACAATTTGAAATATTAGAATTGCATTTTGAGTCTAATATTTTCATATTTATTGCTAAATTATTTTTTTCTATTTTTCTACAAGAATTTGCTTTCAATGCAATATAAGCAATATAAAGAAATTCTTCTTTTGAAATGCTTTTTTTAGGATAAATTTTATTATTTTGAAGTGTTAATAATGGATAAATTTTTTCTTTTCAATTTGTATCATATTCAAGTAATTTGTATTCTAAAGCTTTTTCTAAATATCAATAAAATGTATATGGAATTCCATTAGATGTTTTAACTGAAACATCACTAGATAAATTTTCTGTGAGCTCTCAGGAAGAAATTTTTTTTAAAATTTTTTCATTATCTTCTATCGTAAAAATTCAAGAAGTTCTAAGAATTACAGCAATAGCTTCTTCTAAAGTAATTTTATTATTTACACAAAAAGGTTTTTCATTTGTAATTCAAGTTCAATCTTCACACACATAACTATAACCATATCATTTAACATAATTATTTGCATCAGATTCAGAAATACAATAAAAATATTTATTAGTCTCTAGCACATCAAAAAAAGGTACAGAACTAGAATATTTTTTGATATATTCAAAATCAGTATTTGGACTAATACATCTTTTACAAGAAACTTCCAAAGAAATTCAAACAAATTCATCTCTGTTTAATAATTTTTTTGGATTAAAATTCCCATCAGAATCAGGAAAAATCATTCATCTATCATAAAGAGTTTGCAATTCATTATAATATTTGTAATTTTTTGTAATGTCTTTAAAAACTTGTTCAACAGGAACAGAATCAGCATTACAAAAGCTAAATATAAAAAATATTGCAATTATAAAATGTAAAATTTTTTTTAGCATAAAGAAAAAATTAAATAGCAAACATAACAATTCAAGCAGCAACGGAAACATTTAGTGATTCCTTTTTTCATTTCATTGGTATAATAACAATTTTTTCAGAAATATCTAATATTTTTTTATTAACTCCAGAAACTTCATTTCACATTACAAGGCAAACCTTTTTGTTTTCACTTTTATTAATCAAATCTTTGTAATCTAAACTTCTTTTATCAAGCTCAACACTCCAAATTTCATATCATTCAGATTTTACTTTTTCTAAAGCTTCTTCTAAATTATTATAATATTCCCGAGTTACAAATTTTTCTCATCCGAGAGCTGTTTTTGCAATTTCATTTCTTGGAGGATAAGGAGTATATCCTGTTAAAATGACTTTATCAAATCAAGCTCAATCAGCATTTCTAAAAATTGCTCAAACATTTTGCATTGATCTAATATTGTCTAATAAAATTATTTTGGACATAACTTTTTGGGTTAATATAAATATTTATCTCTTATAAAATAAGGTCAAATATGTGTAAAAATTCTATTTGTGAATACTTTTCTAAAATACTTTTTTCTAAATTATTCTGATAATATATAAGCTGTTTTTTCCCTTCTATACTTCAAAAAGCATCTAATTCTCTTTTATAATTTTCTAAATTTAATTCATAAACAACCTGAATATATATATTTTCTTTTTCAATGAAAAAATCTATTTCTTTGTTTTTTCTCAAGAAAAAAATATTTTTATATTTACTTTTCAGGAATACAAACACACAATTTTCTAGTTTTTTTCACAAATCGTTTTCACCATAAATAGTCATAAAACCCCAATCTATCAAAAATGATTTCAAAATTCAAGTTGGAGAATAAAAATTATGCAATTTTGATATAAAAAAGATATTTACAAAATATTCAAAATAGTTATGCAAAGTGTTTTTTGAAATACTTATATTTTGACTTTTTAATTCATTAAAAACTTTGCTAATATTTATATCTTTTGTATTTGATAAAACAATCTTTTTTATAAGATATTTCAAAGCAAATTCATTTTCTACTTTGTATCTTTCTTTTAAATCTTTGTAAATTATAATATCAAAATAATTTTGTAAAATAGAACTTTTTAAATTATCATTGTTTGTTAAAGCCAATTCTGGGAAAGCTCAATATTTCAAATATGTTCAAAAAATATTTTTTAAATTTCACTTTTCTTTTATTGTTAAGTTCTTTTTTACCTCAAAATTATTAAATTTGCAAAAATCAGAAAAGCTAAGAGGAAAAACACTATATTCTATATTTCTTCAAGAAAAGTGAGTTGATAATTCACTGGATAACAAATTAGAATTACTTCATGTAACAAATATTTTTAATCATTTGTTAAATAATCTCAAAATTCCAGCTCTGAAATTGTTTATTTCTTGTATTTCATCAAAAACAAAAAATGGTTCAATATTTGGAAAAAGTTCATAAAAATTTTCAAGTAATATTTCAAACTCAAAATCTTTCTTATAAAATTCAGCAAAATCAATAAAAACAACTTGTTCAAAAGTAATATTTTTTCTTTCTACCAATTCTTGAATGAGTTGATACATAAAAAATGTTTTTCAAGCTCTTCTTGGTCAAACAAATGAAACTATTTTATTTAATTTCAAAATATCAAATTCAAAAAAAATATCTCTTTTTATCAATTGTATATTTTTAATTTTTGCTTGGTTTTCAATTATTAAGTCTTTAAACATAATTTACAGGGATAAAAATACAAAAAATGTCCCTCTATTATAGGGACATTTTTTATGTTTTCAAGTTTTTTTAGGATTTTATTAATTACTACTTATAATTCATTGTTTTATATAAGATAATTCTTGTTTTTTAGTTTTTTCTTTTTTCAAAGACAAATTATGAAAATCTTTACTTCTTAAATAATCATAAATATCTTTATAAATAACTAAAGCTAAATGTTTAGCAAATTCAACTGGTACTGCATTTCAAACCATCTTATATCAATCAACAACATTTTTATATAAAAAAATAAAATCATTTGGAAATGTCTGTATCTTAAATCAAAAATAGAATCTTTTAAATTAGGTTTTGGAAAAATAACTTTTGGAATATTAAAACTCTTTCATATTTTTTTATTATAACCTTCTTTTCCTTTCTTGAGGAACTCAATAATCATTAGCATTCATTAAATAATAAGAAACATTATAATTAAAGCTTCTAAACTCATTTAATATATTATTGAATGCTTTTTTATGTTTATCTAAAAGTATTCAAGGCACATCATCAAGCCCCACTAAAAAGAGATATTATTTCCATATTATTTTATATAACTAATAAATTTTGCTTTTAATAATTTTGCTGGATTATTTGGTGATTTAATTTCTATATCCATTATTTTGAAAAAATCATTTTGCATATTTTCAAGTCTTAAACGATCTAATTCAGGGAAAGAAAAATATTTTTCTTCAAGAATTATAGCATTTACAACAAAATTGTGATTTTCATCATATTTAGAAATTTCTTTGAAAACATTAATAGGATTTTCTATATGCCACATTCAACGAACTCTCAAATCTGTAATCCATAAAGGATCTACCTTTTTTACTTTAGCTAACTCATTTGTTTCTATAAAATCAACATCTGAAATTTCTTTAATTCAATTTGAAATTTTATCAGAGATTCTTGTATAAACTTCTTTATTAGCACAATAACAATCTCAATAAATAAACCAAAGAAGTTTGATTTTATTAGTTTTATTTGGAGAAACTCAAATTGTATAAATTATATCTTTGTTTTTCCAAATTTCAGGTTCACATTTTTTACATTCATTAGTTATTCTTATATCATCATAATATAATTTATCTTTAGGTCATTTTTTCCTTTCCTCAATATTCCACAAACTCTCCACATTCAAATCAATTTCTTTCCAATTCTCCAAATCTAAATCATTAAATTTTGGCATATAGTAAAGATTATATAACTAAATACAAAAACTATTTTTCTAAACTTTTTCAACTAATTCTTTCACATCAGAAATTTCAATAATCTCAATATTTCTTTTGCTACTTCCCTCTTTAGGAAGGAAGGGCTGGGGGTGGTTTGAGTTGATGGGCTGGGGATGGGTCTTCGGCACAAAAATCTTTTTAAATCACATTTTTTCAGCTTCTTTAATTCTTTTTTCAAGAAACATTACATTTTTTATTTTTCAAGTCAGAGAAATTTCTCAAATAAAAATACTTTCTTTGGAAATAACTTTATTTAATTTTGATGAAATTATAGAAACAGCTAAACTAAGGTCAATTCAAGGTTCTTCGATTTTGAATCATCTAACAATATTTGAATAAACATCATAAGATTCTAAAGAAACTTTTGTATATTTTCCTAAAACTGCAATTATTAAATCAAGTTTTGAAGAATTCAATCATCTAGAACTTCTTTTTGGATAGCCAAATTTCGTGTAAGTTGTCAAACTTTCAGTTTCTATTACAATTGGTCTTGTTCACTCCATTGTTATTGAAAGAGAAGCTCAAATTGAGTTTTCTTTGCTGGAAATAAATTCAAGTCAAGGATTTTTCAAGTCACTAAGTCAAGTTTCTGACATTTTAAAAATTCAAACTTCACTTGTTGAACCAAATCTGTTTTTCAAAGATCTAAGAATTCTAATATTATCAAATTTATCTCAAGAAAAATATAAAACTGTATCAACCATATGTTCAAGAGTTTTTGGTCCAGCAAGACTTCAATCTTTTGTAATATGACCGATTATAATTATTGTTGTATTATTTTTTTTAGCTAAATCAACTAACTTTTCACAAATATATCTTACTTGGCTCACACTTCAAGAAACTCAAGTTGAATTTTCTGAAAAAATAACAGAAATAGAATCTATAATAATAATTTTTTGTGAATTTGCCCTAATTGTTTCCAAAATATTTTCAAGAGAATTTTCACTCAAAACAAACAAATTTTTTGAATTTATTTGTAATCTTCTTCCTCTATCAAAAATTTGAAATTCTGTTTCTTCTCAAGAAATATAAACTAAATCTTCATCAATCCAATTTGTTAATTGCAAAGCCAAAGTTGATTTACCAACTCAAGGTTCTCAAGAAAGTAAAATTACACTTCATTTTGTGATTCAGTTTCCCAAAACATTGTTTAATTCTTCAGATTTAGTTAAAATCTTTTCTCACTTTAATTCTACATTTTCTAATTTTTTCAACTGTTTTGCTTCTCATTTTTTTGTAGAACTTTTTGTTTTCTCTTCCTTGAATTCTTTCAAAGTATTCCATTCTTTACAAAAACTACATTGTCATTGCCATTTTAGGCTTTCATTTCAGCATTCTGTACAAATAAACATAATTTTTTTTAAATAATATGTAATAAAATTATCATAATCTAACTACATATTATTTTTTATTTGATACTTGTAAAACTTTTTTGCCTCTTTTTTTTGCAAAAGGAAAAATAATATGATAAAGTTAAGTAAATATTATTATTTAATAACTATTAATGGAAAATAATTTTAGTGAAAAGCAAAAGCTTTTGTGTGAAATATTTAGGTTGTTATGAGAAAAATCTGATAAATATCAAACTTATTTTTTGTATTTATCAAATTTTGTAGTGAATGATGAAAAACTAGAAGAAATAGAAAAAATCCTTTTAGAAGCAAAAGCTGAAATGGATGATTTCAATGGAAATCTTGATATTAAACTGAATTTGGTTTATTACAAATTGCAAAAATTGAAAACAAGTAAAATGGAAAAAATAGATTATATTCACGAAATTGATGAAATTGCTTGAATGTTGAAGCAATTACAAACAAAGGCTTAAAATCCCCCCTTAAACACAAATAAAAAATATTTTAAAATTTAATAAAAAAAAATTATGTGAGCAAATCAAAATCCACAAGAAGAATTGAAACACAATTTTAATTTAAAAAATGATTTACAAAAACTTTCTAATTCCCTAAATGAACAATGAGTATTGGACTTTTTAAAAAATCTAGAAAAACAATGACAAAGTTTAGACAATACTTTTCTTAATATTGTTAGTGATTCTTTTCTACAAACAGAAAAACCAAATTATTATACATTTGAAAATAAAGATAAAGTTTCTAAAGCAGATAAAATGATATTTGTTCTTTATTATGCTATCTATTTTAATATAAATTGACAAAAAAATCTTGAACTGAATAAAATCAGTAAAGACAACTTAGAGGATTACTTTGTTGTTTATTTAAATGCTAGACAAAATTCTCTAAAAACTCAAACTGATGAAAAAACAGAGAAAATAGAAGCTGAAAAAGATAAAAGTAAAAAAGCTGAATTACTACAAACAGCTAGGGAAAAAGAAGAATATGAAAAAACTGTAGAAAGTGCTGATTTAACAAATGTAGAATGAATCACAAGTTTTTTTTCCGAGTGAGATGTAAATAAAAAAATACAAGATTTACTTAAATACAAGCAAGAAAATAAAGAGCTTTTCAAAGAAAAGTTTTCAAGAGATGCATTTCAAATGTATTTACAAAATAATCTTCCTAAAGATGTAAATAATAATTTAAATGAGGATCAAATAGAATTATTAAATCCAAATCTAAAAAGAGCTTTTTTGACTTTTGGAGTTTTATTTTGAAATTATAGATATTGATTAGATTTAACTAAAGAAAATCTTGAAAACAATAGCATAAAAGAATTCTTAAAACAAAATGTTAAAGATATTTATAATATTGCTGATTTTGATAAATCTAAAGAAAGTGTTCAGAAAAAAGTAGAGGAAGAAGAAAAAAAAGAAATAGAAACGGTTAAAAAAGATAAAGAAGAAGCAAGAAAAAGAGCTAAAGAAAATTATGATAAAGCTATAGCAGAAGCAAAAATGGATTGAGATGATATTTCAGTAAAAAAAGCACAAGCAGAAATGCAACAGAGAGCTCTTGAAGAATATACAAAACAAATAGATTCTGTAAAAGTAGAATGAATAAAAGCAGTTTACTGAAAATATGTTTCTGAATGAAATGAAAAAGACACTAGAATTTCAAATGTTGCAAGTATTTTAAAAAATAAATTTCCTGATTCTGCTGCTGATAACTGAGTTGAAGAATTAGCTTTAGATTATACAAAATTAACAGCTTGAGATGTTTATGCTTTGAAAAAAGAATGATTTTTTATTCCTGCTTTATTTTTGATTGACAAAAGTTGAAGTAGACCAAAAAGTCAAGAAGATCTAAATACTCCAAACAAAAAATTCATTGTAACTTTTAAATCTCTTTGATCTAATGCAATAAATAATGATTTAGAACAAACAATTTGAGCTTGAGATTTATTAATTGATTACTGAAAAAATTCTTGAAATATTCCTACAAAAGTAAAAATTTGAAATGAAGAATGAGAATTAAAATTAGATCCAAGAGTTTGATATTATTCAACTAAAACTTGAAATTATTTACCAATTTATAGTTGATTTGAAATAGAGATTTTAGAATCAAAAGAATGAAACTTTCCTCAAATTAATCAAGCTTTTGATGAAAGAGCAAAACTTCAAAGAAAAGAAGATTTTGATAATTATATGCAAAATCAAATTGCGAATAATTATGGGGCAGATTCTTTTGAATTAAAACCAATGTCAGACTCAACTTTGGATAAAGAAATTTTGGACTCTGAAATGAATTTGCATTGAATTATTAGAAATTTAAATTGAAAATATATTATTTCAAAAGAACAACAAGAAACTTTAAAAAAAGAATATTATAATATTTCTTGATTTGGTTCTTGAGATGATGGTTGATTTGAAAGTTATACAGATAATCAAGCTGATGAAGACAAATGAAAAGACAGTTCTTGGTGTTCTTATATAGCAAGAGTTAATGCTAAAAAGTTTTGATTAAAGTTGAATTGATGAGCTTGAGCAAATGATGCTAAAAATTCTTATCCAGACAATTATACAAGTAATGTTTGACCACTACTTGCAACAAAAAATACTTTAAATTTAAATAATATACCAGAAAATGCAGATTTCATAGATATATTTACGGATTCTGATACTCCAAAATGAAAAATATATTGACATAGAGCAATAGCTTATAAGTGGTGATGAAATTGGTTTGTATTAGACCCTTATTTTTCTAATAAGTGAGAACATAAAAAAGCTATTCCTATAAATGATTATTTACAAAAACATCAATGACCAAAATGAGTTACAAAAGTTGCTTATTATGATTCTCCTAGAATAACAGAAAATCAAGCAAATAACTGAATAATACAACAAATGTGATCTAGTCTTAGTGAAAATGATAATACTACTTATTGAAAACTTTCATCATTCTTATCTTGATCTCATAGTAATAAATTAGCACAAAATCCTTGAATTGTTACTATTGTTAAAAAATATTGTGAACAATATTGAATTCCTCCAGCTTTAGTTTTTGCTGTTATAAAACAAGAAAGTTGATATAATCCTGAAGCAATAAGTCATGCTTGAGCAAAGTGATTAATACAATTAATGCCTTGAACTGCTAGAGAAATGTGAGTAAATGATTCTTTTGATATAGAACAAAATATAATGTGATGAGTAAAATATTTAAAAAAGATGTCTTCAAAATTTAATTGAAATCTTAGTTTAATCCTAGCTTGATACAATGCTTGACCTGGTAATGTGAGGAAATATAATTGAATTCCTCCATTTAAAGAAACTCAAAACTATGTTTATAAAATAATGAAAGATTATAAAACTTTGACTTCTATGTGAATTTAGTGTGAAACTATTGTACTAATCGATTTTGTTCCAATGTTTTTTGGAATATTCGTGTTTTCTTATTTATTTTATGCTCTTGCAAAATTTATTCAAGAAAAATGAATAGCTCTAGATATGAAAAACAAAAATTTCTTTGAGTGTAATCCTTTTTTCTTGATTATAAATTAAATCGAATAACTTGATTTTTGGAACAAGTGAAAAATTTTAAATTAGAATTTGAACTACTCTTAATTCTGTTATTTCTAGTAAAGATTATCAAGTTTTGTTAAATGTACAAAAATGGTTTATACTAGGATTATTGAATATAAAAAAGTCTCTATTTAGAGACTTTTTTTATATCTATTTCAAAAATGTTTTTATACGATTTTTTCTCTTTGATAGTAATTTCTCTTGAATAAATATCATCAAAGTCATAAGCATTTATATCAGAAATATTATTATTATTTGCATTTACATACTTGTAATTTTCGTTCAAAGAACCAGTAAATACTTCAAAATTCTTGCTTGATAAATTTTTGTTTAAATAAAATTTTTCTCACACATTTACTAAAGATAAATCTAATTTAGAAATTATATTTTCAGTATTTTTTTTCAAAATAAAAATATTTGTAGCATCATTATGTCTACTCACAACTTCTCTTGAATGACCTATAATATTTCAAACTCAAATCATGACAACAGATAGTATAAAAATTCCAACTATTATTCAAGCTAAAGATTCTCATTTTTTATTATTTTTTTTCATTTTTTTATTTAAAAATTTGTAAAACTGGAAAAAATTATATAATCAAATCATTATTTTGCAATAAATTTTTTGTATGAAATTTGTAAAAAAAGCTTTTACCCTAACCGAATTAATAATTTCTATAATAATTTCTACTTTAGTTTTAGGAATTTTATTATCTTTTGTTTCAGATTCTTTAAGTGAAATTGAATATTCTAATAAAAAAACTAGAATAACAAGCCAAGTAAATGAATTTGTTTCAAATATTAATTCTTATATGAAATCTCTTTGAAGTTGAACTTGAATTATTAATGTTGAAACTTGATCTTGAACTGATATTTTTTTGATAAAAGACAAAAGTAATAACCTTTGAGTTTTGTTTTGACTAGTAAATCCAGATACAAAACAAATTTTTCCAGTAAGTGAAGAATATCAAAAGTATAATAAAAAATCTTTGTGATATATTGAGCTAAATAATGCCCAAATAACAGATATTTTAAATAATCCTGCAAGAGTTTATTCTTATAATTTTTCTAATGACAAAATTATAAGATGAATTTATTTTAAAGATTTTCAAGTAACAAATTATAATTCTTGAAATATTTTGGAACTAAAACTTGAAATTATTACAAATTATTTCAGAGATTTAGAATGAACTCCATTAAATGAATTATGAAATGATGAAATTTTAGAATTAATTTTGGAAATATAAATTTATGAAAAAAAATAAAAAATGAATTGTTCTTATTTATTCAATAGTTTTGACAGTTTTAGCTGCAATGATGTGACTTGTTGTTTTAATAAATACATTTACATTAGATTTGAATAAAGATTTTGTTGAAAAAAAAGATTTGAATTTAACAAATATTTTTGCTAAATCAAAAATTTCTTTTGAACAAAGTAAATTTTTTAATTCAAATGGTTCTGGCTTTATAGACAATATTTCTTGTCCAGAAAATATTATAATGAGTTGAAGTACAAATATAGCAATAATTTCAAGTACAAATTTATTTATTGAAGATTTTTCAAACTTTTATTGTAAATGATTTTATAATTCAGATCCTTTTAAAATATTTTTTAATTCTAGTTTTTCTGACTTTGATAGAGCAAACTACAAATGAAGTGAAATTACTTTGATTTCTTGAAGTTGAACAAGTAATTTTTCTGATTTAGATAGGACTTCTATGAATTTTTCATCTTTTAATTACAATGTTCCTGACTGAATTGACGATAATCTTGATAGTGATAATTTCAAAGAAAATTCTACTTGAACAACTGTTTATACAAACGATTATTTTGATGATGATGCTAATGCTAGAACCGAAATAATATCTTATTTAAAAGAGTGAGAAGAATTTTATAATATTTTTAATATTAATTCAAAAATAAATAAATACATAAAAAATAACCTAAATAATTCAGGTTCTATTTTTCAGCTTATTTGAGATGTTACAGATTGAAATATTTTTATTTCATCAGATAAAAATTATGAAATAAAAGTTTATGAATTTGATAAAAATAAATTTGATGAAAATTGAGAATTTATTAGTGTTTTAAATAAATCTTCCAATCTAATTTCCACTAATACTTGATTTATAATTAATTCTTGAAGCTGAATTTCTATTTCTGATTCTGGAACAAAGTTTAGTTTTGATTTCAAAAATAAAGATTATGGAATTTTTATAAAAAATTCTTGAAGCTGAACTTTGACAGCTAGACTAAAAGCTTTTTCTTCAACTTGAACTTTACTTTTTTCAAACCCAATTGATGATTCTTGAGATTCTTTGAAATATTTCTGAAGCAACATTATTTTTGATTCTGAATGAAAAATGATTTATAAAGAATTAGAAATTAGAGAGTAAAAAACAGGAATATTTGATTTTATTACACTTTTCATATAATATTTTTGCTAATTTTTAGAAATTAGCTTTTATCTTTTAATACTTAGGAGGTAGTGTAAATGCTCCGTGTTATTTTTATAATTGTAGTGATAATAGTAATGATTATACTAAGTATAAATTATTGTTATTAATCACTAAAAATAAAAAAGCCTCTCACAAAGGCTTTTTTATTTTATCTTTTAAAAAAAGATAGTGTGTATATTCCGTGTAGATGTTTTTATAATCATCTAAAAGCATTATATAATTTTTTATTTCAAAAAGCAAATTTTTTTGTAAAAAAGTTTTATAAGCTAATTTTTATAATTACTTTATTATATTTAGGAAAATCAAACTTTTATTTGCTACTCTATATTCCTCACATTTCAACCAATTTATAAATCAAACTACTTTTATTTCAATTTTCAAGATTTCAAATAATTAGCTTTCTGGCTTTTTGAACTTGATAAAAATTAACTTTTCAGGTATGTCTTTTTTTTCAAAAAATTTCTGAATTAACTAAAACTGATAAAGGAGCAAAAAAATTATCTGAAAGTAATATTTCTTTTATAAAATCATATTTATCCAGATACACTGAGAATGCTTTTACATAAGGCAATAAATCTTTATAATCTTTTTTCTTTAATAATTTGATTATATGATATAATTTTCAAAGTCATATTATATAATTCAAATTAACAACAGAATTTAAATTTTTTTCTAAAGTATCGTTATTTTTAAGATTAACTTGTCATACTTTTTTACAAAATTTTCTGTATCATTTTGAAATATAGCTTTCCACCAAAGTATCCAAAGCTTTCTGATAAGAACTAACAACAGAAAGTCAATCAAGTCAAGGATTTTTTAATAAGTTTTGATAATTAATCTCAGCTGAAACAAGATTTTCAATAACACTAACAGGAACATTTATCATAACTAAATCACCGAAATAATTGGTAATTTTTTCTGAAATTTCCTCTTCAGATTGAACACTACTTTCATTATTAATTATATTTAGTTGCTTCTCTGAAATAACTCTAATTTGTCATTTCACTTCCCTTTTCATCCATTCTTCTGCAACAAATAATTTATCTTTTAGATTTTCAATTTCTTCTAAAAGTTTTTCCTTTTCTTGTTTCAAAATTTCTATTTCTTTTTTCATTTTATAATTATTAATATTTTAACTATTTATACTATAATAGAAAATATCAATTAATACAAACTTTTAATTGATTTTGAATATAATCTTTATAAAATATTTCCACTTCCTTTTTAGGAAGTTTGCCTTTAAAGGAAGTTTTTACTTCCTAACTGCCGTTTATATGGGCAAATATTATTTTTCCCACAAAACAGATTGTTGATATCTGTTTGCCTTTTCTTTTACAGAACCAAAAAAGAGAAATTGCAATATAATTTGCAATTGTCCAATTTGTTCTGAAGAAAAGAGGGATAACAAAAAAGAGAAAGAGCTCTAATCTGCTTTCTCTTTTTTTATACCTTCATGCCGTTTATATGAGGTTGAATTTATTATATAATACTTTCTATATAATGCAAATTTTTTATTTAAGTTAAAAATTTATCGTCCCGTTCCAAATCCAACCAGTTTTGTTAGATTCAAAACTTGGATTTAAAAACTCATAAAATTGCTCTAAATAATTATCTAAAAATGAGTTTAGTAAAATTTTTCATAAAGCTATAAATATTTTTTATTTAAGTTAAAAACTTCATATTCTATATTCTATTTCTTTGCTTACAAAAGCTTTATCTCTTCAATATTTTAATCTTGATAATTCAATAAAAGCTTTTGCTAAATTTGGATCTCAATTTTCTAAATAAGCATTTATAGGAACAAGTGAAAACGGAATTGTAGGTTGATTATCAATAGATAATTTCATTACAGATTTAAATTTATCCATATTAACTAAATCTTGTTCAGAAAAAGTTGGAGCATAATATTTTGCCATAAATTCTCAATCTTCTGGTCAAATTTTATAACTCATAATTGTTCATACATTACCAAAAATAGCTTTTTTTAAATCAAGATTACTTTTAGTCAAAGCATCACTTTGTTCTAATTGAGCTAAATATTGGTGAGCTAAATTCAAACTAAGCCTATATTTACGAGCTTCTGACAAAATAGATTCTATAGAATCTGTAACATAATTCTGAAATTCATCTATATAAAGGAAAAAATCCGTTCTTTCTTCTTTTTTTATCTTATCTCTTCTCATTGCAGCCATTTGAATTTTTGAAACCAAAATCATTCAAAGAAGTTTTGAATTAATATCTCAAAGTCTTCATTTACTAAGATTTACTAATAATAATTTTTTATTTTGCATTACATCAAGTATATCAAAACTAGATTTAGTTTGACCTATAATATTTCTCATCATTTTATTTGTAATAAACTGACTAAATTTTGCTGAGAAATATGGAATAATTTCAGATTTTTCTTTTTGTCCCATTGATGCATAAGTTTTATCCCACCAGTTTTTTACAATTGGGTTTTTTACATGTCTACAATGGTCTTTTTGAAAATCTAAATCTGTAAAAAGTCTAACTACATCAGTTATAGCTCAACCTTGAGGATAATCCATTAATGTCAGAACTGCATTTCTAAAATAATCTTGTATTCTTGGACCAAATATTTCATTACCAAAAAGTTTTATCATTATATTCATAGAATCCATAGCAATAAGTTCTTTTTCTTCATCAGTTGTAGCATCCAGTAAATTTAATCACATTGGTCTTTCTAAATCTGAAGGATCAAAATAAATCACATCATCAGCTCTTTCTCTAGGAATAAAAGGTAACAAATCACGAGCTAAATCTCCGTGTGGATCTAAAACAGCTACTCATTCTCCGTTTTTGAAATCTTGTCTTGCCATAACTTGCAAAGTCGTAGATTTTCAAGTACCTGTTTGTCATATAATATAAAAATGTCTAAATCTATCTTCTGTTTTTATTCTAATTTCTTTTTTAATTCATCTATGAATATTATGTCAAATAAGCAATCATTCTTTTGGAATATTTGTTGGAGCTTTTACAATTTTGAAATTTTGCCATTTTATTTCTGCACTTTTATTATATTTAATATGTGGGAAATGGAATATTGAAGCTATTTCTTCAGTATTCATAATCATTTTTTTCAAATAAAAAGGTTTTCTAAAATATCTATAAACATAATTATTTATTAAATATTTATCAATATGATGAATTGTATTTATAAACCCATTAAAATCTGGATAATTAAATTGAACAAAAGAAGATGTAATATTTTTTATTTCCGATTCTAATATTTCTTTATTATTTCCCGTTACAACAACTCTAATAATAACTTCAAATCAAGTTTTATCTCATTTTTCATCAACAGTTTTTGCTCTCTCTTGAGTAAGTGCGGATGTTTTATCTTCTTTTGTATTTAAAGAATTTTTATCATTATTACTAACAAAAAATAAATCAAAAAAAGAAATAAATAATTTAGTAGGATTCCAACTAAAACCTGTTTTTTTTCAACTCATCATTTTTCAACTTGCTTTTGCTGAATAATGTTGCCAATCATCATCAATCGGTTTCAAAACAACTTGAATAGAAGCTGCTTTATCTTCTTCTATTTTTGAAAAAGCTCCTAAAATATTATTTATAGGATCACTTTCTAACTTTTTATAAGTTTTTATAGGATATAAAAAGCTTTTTGAAGTATTTATATAAGTTCATTCTGAATATTTTTTATCTTTAAAAATATTTATTTCTGTAGTTTCTTCAATAACAGCATCTGCATAAAACCCATTTATTTGTTTTTCAATCAAATATTTATAATTTTTTGGAATAACTACATAAAAGAGTATTTCTCATTCCCAAGCTATATATTCAAAACTAATTAAATCTTGTCCAAGAATTTTTTTCAAAATTTTTCTTGAATAAATTGACTTTAGTGAAGCAACTAATTGTTCCATAATAGAAACCATTTCTTTGAAATCTTTTGTTGTTTCTTTTTTTTCATCTAAATCACTTTCTTTTTTAGGTAAAGTAACTTTCAAAAAAGTAAGACTCAAAGCTCTTTTGAAATCTTGATTTCTTCTAATAACTTTTATAGTTATCAAAGTTGATAATAAAAGCAAAAATAACAGAATTGCTAAACTTAATCAAAGCATTTTTTATAAATTAATTTATAATTTCTCTGATTATAACATTTTTTCAAAAAAAAAGAAAATTTTTTATGAAGTTTTCCATGCAGGAACTACTGATAAAAATTCAAAATATTTAGATTTTTCATTTTTCTTTACAACAATTCTTACTCTATGTCTATTTTTATTAACAATCGCAACAAATCAGTAATAATAAACATTTTCATTTACATTTTTATATTTTTTACTTCAAATCTTTATTTTAAATTTTTCTGTTTTTTCTCTATATTCTTGATATAAATGTAAGTTTTCTAAAATATGTTTTGTATGAAAAAAACAAACATATCTAGTAAAAGCTTCATTAAAATCTCTTTGATGATTTTTATTTTATTTAATTCAATATTTTCAAATTTTCTTTTTTAAATTCAAAAATTAAATCTTTTCTTTCTGTAATAAAATGAAAATTTACTCAAGTTTTTGCTAATTTATCAAAATCTTTCAAAACTGAATAAACAGGATTCATAAAATAAAAATCTGTATTTTCTTCCAAATGATCACTTATTCAAAAATCTGATGATGTATCTCACATTCAACCAGTAATTTTTTTTATTATTCACTGACTTTTTAATGATGAAATAAAACTTTTTTTTCCATCTCTTGTCCACAAGTTATAAACATATTTCTCTTCCAAATTAGCATAAGTAGAAATTCAAAAAAGTTGTTTTTCATAATTAGCTCAAATATTTTCTGAAACATATTTTTTCAAAAGTTCTATATAAATATCAAAAACGAAATTAGAAGCTCACGAAATGAATATAAAATTATCTCATTTTTCCAAAACTTCTTTCATTTTATTGAAAGAAAATTTAAAAGGATTTACCTTTTGTTTTCTATAAAGAGTATCTTTTAGATAAAGTAAAAAATTATCAAAATTTACTTTATTATGATATTTTGAAATGATAAAAAGTCCCGCATTTAAATATTCCAAATAAGATATTTTTTTATTATAAGCTTCATTTTCTAATTTTCTAAAAAGTTCTAAATCATCCAAAAAATTTTTATAATCAAAAACATTTATATCCAAAATATCTTTTTGTCTATAAAATTTGGTAAAAAGAGAAAAAGCCTCTTTTATCAAAGTTCATCTGAAAAAAGTTCAGTCCAAATCTGATACAAAATAGTTTCATTTAGGCAACAAACTAAGTTTGTTTTTATAAAATTCTTCTGAAAAATAATCATTTTTTATCTCTATTCCAAGAGTTTCTAAAATATCTATTTTTCAATTTGATTTATTACAAATTTCTAAAGCTTCTTTTAATAACATAACTTTTATATTTAAATAAACTTTTTTGTTGCTACTTCCCCCTTAATAAGGGGGAATACAGGGGGATTTTTGTTTAATAATAAAATCTACTCCAAAAAATCACAAGCCGACATAATTAATGCTTTTTCTAAAACATCTCAACTAGATTTCAAAATTTTTCAAGTTGCGATAATTTGAGAGACCAAAGCTAAACTTGATTGATGTAAAATTTCTTCTACTCATTTAATTTTTCAAATTTCCTCTATATCTGGCAAAATAAATTCTGGGTCTTTAACTATTTTTACTTCTTCTTCATCAAAACGAGCCTTTACCAAAAATTCTTTTATAAATTCATTATAGCTTCATCATCCTGTCAAAATAAAATTATATGGACAAACATTATTTCAAATAATTTCTTTTATTCCAAAAGAAAGCAAAACCCAAAAAACATCCAAAAAATCTTTTTTTTGCTTTTTAAATAAATCTTCTCTATTTAACTTTTTTATAATTTCAGCTCTACTTTTTGAAGATGAAAGCTGAATAGATTTTAATAAATCATTTATTCAAACAGAAATTTTTACTGATCAGATTATTGAATTTCATTCTCATTTTATGGTCAAATAAGTTGAACTATTTCAAATATCTACAAAAACTATAGCTAATTTTTTATCTCAAATTTTTGTTATAGAATATTCTTCTGGAATTATTTTTAAAATTTCTTTATCCAAAAAAATTCAAATTTGATTTATTAATTCAAAATTATTTTTTGAAGTGAAAATATTCAAAAGTTCTAAACTAATATTTTCTCAAGTTTTAGAAAAAATTGTATTTGTTTTTTCTGAATCTATTTTGATTTTTGTTATGCTATTTACAATCAAATTTATTTCATCTTTTCATAAAGAAAATTTTCTTTCTATTTCAGAACAAGAGCTTCATAAACCTATTTTTTCTGCACTTCTTACAATATCATATATTTCTTGCTCACTTATTTTTTCAAACTTGTTTAATCTTCTATAATTTATGTTTTTTGAGTAAAAAAAGTTATCCGAGAAAAAAGAATTTATAATAATTTTTCTTGTGCTTATCCCCGCATTTTCTTCTGCTTTTATCAAAGCTTCTTTTATTGTTGAGCAAATTCAAGAAACATTTACTGCTTCTCCATTCATTGTATCAATTACAGATTGTCTTTTTTCTCAATATCAAAGCAATTCAATTTGTCAATCCTCAAAAAAGCTACAAATAGCAACTCTTACTTTGTAGCTTCAGACATTGATTATCGTAATATTTTTATCCTTTTTAATAGAATTTGTTGTAAAATGTACCAATTAAAATTTTTTAAAAAATATTTTCTTATTTTCAAAGTATTTTTTTTATTTCTTCTTCATTTCAGCTTTCAATCAAAGCAACTGTTAAATCTTTCATAATCATATCATCTTCTGGACTCAAACTCAAAGCTCTTTTCAAAATCATTATTCATCTGTCATATTCTCAATTCATAGAATATGCATATCACAAATTTCTCAAAACTTCTGAATTATTTCAAATAGTTTTATTTGATTGTTCTAAAAAAGATATAGCTTCACTAAATTTATTCAAACAAAGCAAAATAAAACCTTTTATATAAGCTCAAGTTGCAGAATTAGGATTTAATTTCAATGCATAATTTATAGCTTTCAAAGCTGCTTTAAGATTTTGACCTACTATATAAATATCTGCTATCTCTTCATAAATTCTATAATCTTCATTTTTTATAATAGTTTTATTACAAAGCTCCAAAGCTTCGTTTATTTTTTTTTCTTTTTTTAGTTTTTCAATTTCTATAATTGTTGGCATCAAAAAATCAACAGTTTGCATAAATTTTCTTTAAAAATTAATTTTGCTTATTATAACTTTTTTTTCTAAAAATCAATAAAAATTAATAGTTTTTGAAAAAAATAGAAAAAGAGATGTTTTTGCCAAACATCTCTACGAAATAACTTTTTCAAGATTTCCTATTAACATCTTGAAATTTATATTTTGCCAAAATATAAGCTAAATTAAATAATTGCATTTTTTCTTCTATTTCAGATTCAGATATACCAGAATTATCTTTAAAACATTTTTACTCTCTTGAATTTCAAAATCTTCTATTTCTTCAAGTTTTTCTAGTTCAGCTTTTCAAATAATATTTTGTAAAATATCTAAAAAAAATTGGAAATACAATTTGAATTAAGTTTTCATTCTTCAGAAAGAGAATTTAGTTTTGTTAGTGTTAGAGACATTTTTATCTTTTTTAGGAATTAATTTTATAAAACTTCATTTTTATCTAAAACATAATATATTTGTCAATTATTATCTTCTTTAGTATTTTTCAACTTTCATTTTGACTTAAAGTATTCATAAAATTTTTCATTACTTTCATACTCAGCAATATAAATTTTTCAATCCTCTTTAAGTTTTCAAGCAACTTCTTTGAAAAAAGTATCATAGTCTGAAACTCAAAGCAACATATTATTCATAAAAATAATATCTTGACTCTTTTCTTCTAAATCTTTATGAGAAGATTTATTATTAATTTTTCAAGTCCTTCATAAAACTCTTTGTTCTGCTCACTTTAAAACTTCTAACATATTTCTTGCATTAGCTTTAGCTTCTGGTGTGGCATTAGTATCAGATAATATTTTTTTTGCTAAAGCTCTTGTTTCATTATTTTTCGTTTTGAAAGTACCTGCTGTATGATATACTGGATCAACTGCTGTAACCATTGAAACTCACTTCATTATTAAATCTTCTGGAAATGTGGAAGCTCAACTTCAAATATCAGCTACAATTTTTCAATGTAAATATTCTGGTCAAATTTTCCAATTAGTTAATTTATGTTCAATTGGTAAAACTGTTCATAGAGAAAATAGAGGAGTTTTACTAGAATTATTAATGCTATTTAAATTAATTGGTTTTTCATGAAATCATCAATTATTCCCTATTCTCAATAATCCTAAATCTTCCAATCTATCTCTTAATGGAATTATCATATTTTCTGGAATTCATCCTTCTCTTAATATTTGAGAAACTTTATCTAAAGATGAAACTCATTTTGATAATAATTCTCAAATATTTCAAGGATTTTGAGAAAATTGCCTAGAGGTTACTACTATTCTGATTCTTCTTGATATCTCTCATTGATCCAATAATAATTTATTCTGTGCTATTTCTGAAGTATTTTGTTTTTTGGATAACTCTCTATATTTTTGAATAAGAGAATCATTAGAAATTCCATTTTTAGGTTCTGGAATTCTTAATAATTTATAAAATGCTGAATTGTCAAGTTTATCAATTAATACAGATTTATTTGACTCTCAAATCGAGTAAAATGTTGTATATTCAAGAAAATCTAATATTGATTTGTTATTATAGTTTCAAAGTTTTAATGCTTCTTCCAAAAATATTCTATTATCTGTATCTATTTTTAGATTAAATACGGTTCTCCCATCATATTCAAAAAGTAAGTTCTGTCATTCAAAATGTATAACTGGAAACAATCTTTCATGTTCTCTAAAAGATTCTGAAGTGTAAAATTTATTTTTTCATACTGATGAATCTCCAGAATTAAAAGCTTTATCTATATCAGCTTTAGTTAATCTTAATTTTGATAATTCAGTAGATGTAGCTTCTCTTACCAAATTATCTTTTGAATAAGCTAAATCCACAATAAATACTTTTTGTATACCTTTTAGTAATACAAATGAATGAGTTCTCGTATCAGATGAAACTGCTAATATTTTTGTTTGAAATCATAACTCTTGTCATAATTTAGATATAAATATAGATCTTTCATGACATCATCCTCAAGATGTCATACAAGATTCTCCCAATGTTAATTTTTTTGATGTTGCAAGATTTAGATACATTCATAGTAAATCATTTTCCATAAATTTCGGAATTCATCAAATTACTGCATTATTATAAATTTTATTTGTTCAAGTAAAAATATCATTTAATAAAGTTCTAAATACATCTCAAGCCTCAATTCAAGATGAAATAAAGTTTTTTGCTTTTCATAAAGAATCTGTGAAAGTATTAAGCATTTTAATATAAGCTCATTTAACTTTTTCATCTTTTATATCTGAAACAGATTTATAAGTTAGTGAGTTTATAAATCAAGCATCTCACAACAATCACAAATCAAGCATTTGATTAAGAACTGGAACAACTTCATTTTCTGGAATTCAATATGTTAAAAGTCTTCAAGTCATTTTGTTTTTCTTTAACTGAATTTCAGTTTCAACATCAAGTTTATGTATATCTATAAAAAAACTTAAATCAGTATCAGAAATATTAGCTACTGTTTTACTAGATGGATACAGTCATTCAAAATCTCATCTTCATAAAAAGAAATCTTGTATTGCAACTTTTCTATCTGCATCAGATAAACCTTTATTTTTATCTCTAAGCCATTTTAATTCCTCTCATCTAGCATAAGGAAGTCTTGTTTTTAAATATGAAAAGCTAGAATAATTTGGAATATTAATATTTCATAAATCAATTTCTCCGACCTCTCCAACTTTATTTTTTATTTCACTTCTTCATTTTGGGTAAATAGTAACTATTTTAAAACTTTTTCCATCATTATTTTTTTTAAGAATAATTCATGCATTAAACTTTTTATTATTATATTTTATGGTGATTCCTAATGATACTTTTCAATTTGATTTTAAAATAGCTGTTTTTAGTTGAGAATTTTGATTTATATTTTCAGTTACTTTTGATATTAATGTTTCAATATGAGCATATTCAAATCAAAGTGGAAAAAAATATTTAACTCAATAATTTCTTTTTTCTCTTTCTGTTTTCTTATAAATCGGAGTAGAAAATACTCAATTATCTTGCATAGAAGCTGGTCCTGGAGATAATCCAAGTTCTCAAAAAACTCCTTCTGAATAAATATGTAATCAAGTTAGATATTTATTTCAAGCATAACCTGTCATTATATGATCTTTTAATTCAGAATATTCAAATTTTATATCTCTCTTTATTATTTTAGGTCATCACAATAAACCTAAATCTAGCATTCTAAAAACAATCAAATCTACTTCATTTGCTGGTAAAAATTTTCAAATTAAAAAAGTTTTAGCTCTTGCTTTTTTTAATTCCATTTGAACTGGGCTTAAATTGTGTATATCTAATAACAATCAAGCATCATTTTCATCAATATTTATTCTTTTACTTCAATTATAGAATGTTCCATTTTCTGAATTTGGATTATTAAAAAAGTCATAATAACTTTGAAATTTCTCATAAACATTTTCTATATTAACATTTCTATTAATAAGGTCTTTATTATTTCTTATAAATTCTAATCTAGATTTTCAAAAAGAATAATTTTGCAAAGGAATTTCTGATATTACTCAAAGATTTACATCTCATATATTTACAACATTTCTAACTGCATTTCAAGCACTTTCTTTTGGAACTATAGATATAATTTCTAAACCACCTCTTGAAGCCTTTTTATAAACTATACTAATATAAAAACTTTTATTATTATAAATAACATTTGCTGTAATACTCATCTTTCTATTTCATCTAGGATTTGAATTAACTCCTCTACTTAAATCTGAATTAGAATTTATGGTTTTTTCTACACTATCTAAAATAGTTTCTATATGTTCATATTTAAATCATAAAGGGAAAAATGTTTTTTCTGTTTTAAAAGGATTTCAGTTATCAACTAAAACTTTCAAAACTCCATTATTTGAAATTGATAAAACTTCTATTGATACATTTAATTTAGATAAATTAAATGGATCATACAAATGCAATCATTGATATGCTCCAGTTAAATCATTATTTCAAAAAAGTATATGTTCTCTCAATGAAGATCTATTAAATATAACTTTTTTAGAACTAGATTCTACATTATTTCTTGCAAAACTTCTATCAATTTTAGCTCATCATCAATTATTATCCTCAACTTTTCATTTTTTCATCAAAGTACGAAGTTCTTCTATTGTATATCTTTTTTCTTCATTTCACTCTTTAACTACCAATACAGACTTATCACCTTCTCACTCAATTCTTACTTGTAAATTTGGATCAGTTATTTTTCTTCCAAAAGCTCATTCAAATCATGCTGAAAAAGCAAGTCACAAAGCAAATTGTTCTATTGAAATTTTTTGATATTCTCAAAAAAGTCTTGAAACAGCCAAATCAAGTCAAATATAAGCTCAAGTTGATAAAACTGTCCTTCATCAAATAACTTTTATATAATTTCAAACTGTTGCTTTTTCTGAAAAATTCATTGATTTCAATGAATATATTTTTCATAAAAGACCAACTCATAAAACATCAATAAAGAATTGTTTTCAACTAAATTCCCATTTATCAAAATCAGTTCAATTTAATCAAGCATTTATTCATGCTTGTCAAATAACTGATGCAACTGCTCAAGTAGAATAAATTCCTAATTTACTTACAAAGTTAGTAGCAACTTTTTCTCAAAAACCTCTAACCAAAGCTCATCTTGTAGCTCATGTCACAAGACCTCAAACTCAAAATCACACACCATAAGAAATAGCTCAGATAACCAAAATACTTGAAGTATTCAATAATTCTTGTTTTGTTTCAAATCAAATATAACTTCCTGCTCAATTAAGAGATGAAATTAAATTAGTATAATATAAACCTCACTTTTTGCTTTCTTCTTCTATAAGTTTTGAATTATCATTTAATGTATTATAAATAACACTATTTCATAATGCAAGTGTAACAGAAGTCCCAACAACTGCATCAAATTCAGAGTCAAAATCTTTATTCCATCAATTATGCAAAGTTAATGTTTTTAACTTTTTCAATCTTTCTTGTCATTTTTCTGTAATTGTTCAATTTGATTCTAATTTTTCTAAGTCTTTTTTTTCTTTGAATAAACTTTTTTTATAAGAGTTTTTTGAATCTTCTCATTTATACATAGAAACTCCTAAATCATATGCTTTTTCAAGATCTGTACTTATAACAGAATATATAATTGAATTTGCAATTCATTCAGATGGGATCTTAATTCAAAATACAACTGAAGAAAAATATTTAATAAATTCATCTTTTTGATTATTTTTTAAATAAGCCAAAACATTTGTATTTATTTGTTCTAAGTTTTTCAAATAAAATTCTAAATTTTTTCATATATCTTTTAACTTGTTATTTCAAGCAAGTTCATTTAATAAATTTCAAGTATTATTATTAATAGATTCTCCTGCTCAATCAGCAGATCAAAGTTCCATAAATTTCTTAGAATCAATCTCATAAATTTGTTTAAAAATTTTATTAAAGTCTTTTTCATCAAATCACTTTGGATTTAATAGTATATTTTGCATTTGAGTTACCAATGTATTTAATGCATTATTTGGATTTGTAGCTCACATTCAATGAGCCTCATTTTCATTGATAAATATCTTTTTTATTTTCTCTTCTATATTTATTATTCCTGTTTCATTTCAAAGCTGATTAAAAACCGTTTGAGCTTCATCAACTTTCAAAGCATACTTTTCTTCTGAACTAAGTCTTCCTTTTTTATTTTTTATAGTTTTAATATCCCCAACTCTTAATTTATTTTTCAAATAATTAATATAAAGTGTTGAAACTTTTTTTAATGATTCTATTCTATCTTTTTGGATAAAGTTTCAAACTGTTTCATGTTTACCATCTATATCTGTTTTTATTCATTCCATATTTATCCACATTTGAAAAAGCATTACTTGATCTTTTTCTGGTAACTCTTTTTTAACATCGTTTATTGTTATATTTTTTGCAACTAAATTTTTTCTTTTTTGTACTCAAAATTGTCTTAAAGCTACCCAAAGTGAATCAAATGATTCTCTTGCTAATTGGACATCTGAAGCAAGTGTTATTCAAGTTAATTCTCTCAATCAAGCTTCTCTCATAAATTCAACATACTTTTGAAATATTTCAGCTTCCCTTGGTGTTTTGATAATTTGACTTGCTTTTCAGTCTTTTAATACTTTATCTATAATTTTTCTTCAAAATGAGAATATCACATCTTCTTTTAAATCTTCTAATTTTACTTCTGATTCTAGTTTTTTTCTTTCTTTTTCATTAAGAACTTCTCAACTAATATCTACATAATTTCATTTTTTATCTTTCTTGATTTGTGCAGCATCTAAAATTGCCTTTTCTAATACAAATAAGGCTGAACTATCATCTAATTCAGTAATTTGATCAATATCTTTTTTACTAGTTTTTTTATCTCTGTTGAAATATTCATCCCAGCTTGTTATTATTTTTATTTTTCATAAAGTTGAAGTATTTCATCATTCTATACTATTTTTATAATTATCTGCTAAAATTCAATACTTTCATGCTTCTAAATCTTTCATAAATATGAAAAATGGAGCTTTGGGATCATTTGAAATTCTACTAAAGTTATCCATTCTATAATTAGCTTCATTAAGAATTCTTGGAGGAACCAATAATAAAGTCGGACTCTTATATCATTTAAAAGTATTTCAAGATATTATAACACTATCTTTTACTCATCATATACTTATTAAATGTTTAAAAGATCCATCATCTGTAGTTGTTCAACTATAATTAAAATTATTATTAGATATTTCAGACTCTCAAAGTCTTCAATCTATCATAAAAATT
>JBBILU010000012.1:11203-36358 GCA_037444775.1 Candidatus Altimarinota bacterium | reverse complement strand
GATTTTGCATGAAATGTGCGGGAGCATGTAAATAAGGCAAATACAGTAGATTGAAGTTTATTTGATACAAATGACTTTGCTACAGAGAACTTTTGTAGTGCTGGAGGATGGAATCGGTATTCATGGTATGGGAATGATGGAATAAATTTTTGTAATTTTAGAGATAGTTTAGCACAATCAAAGTATTGACCAAGTTGAAATTATAATGCAATAAATTGAATGTGAAGAATTTATTGAAATAATGCAGAGGATAGAAATAATATTTTCCTTCGTGGTGGTAATGCGTATGATGGTGGTGGCGCAGGTTTGTTCGCATTGCACTTGTATTCGTATTCGGGGGGTCTGCACAGGACTGTTGGGTTTCGTTGTGTGCAGTAATTTTAGAACTTACACACTTGTATTTTCCTCTCTTACGACATAATCTATAACAAAAGGCATATAGAAATATATGTTTTTTGTTTTAAAAATAAAGTAAATAGGGGGCAAGAGAAAGAGAGGAAAGCTTACTAGAATGCTACAGTAAAATAAATTTTTTACTAGAAAAATATTATTTGTATTTTGGAAAAAATTTATTTGATAATATAAAAAAATATGAAAGATCCAAGAGAAAAAAATCTTAGTCCAGAGAGATTAAGAAAAATAAAGAGAATAGAAGAATTGGTAAAAAAAATTAGAGCCTCATGAGTTTTTAATGATGTACCTTATGCTTGAAGAGATTAATTTATAACTAAAAAATATGTATATTTTTGATGCAAATGTTTTTATAAATTATCTTAGATAAAAGATTTTTCCATACTATTAGTGATAGTAAAAATATAATTTATGTTTGAGAGTAAAATAAATTTTAATTTGATTGACTAAAAAAGAGGTAGAGATGTAGTATTACTACATCTCTACCTCTTTTTATTTGTTTCTCTTTTTTTATTTACAACTTTCACCTAATCACTTTAGGTTTAATTCTTTTTCAGATAAACAAGATATTTCTTCTTTTATTTTTTTGAAAGTATTTTCATAAGATGAGAAATCATCAAGTACATTTTTCATTTCACTATCAAATAAAATCTTATTAATTTTGTTAAAAGAAGCTATTTGATCTTCACTATAAAAATCTTGTAATATAACATTGTCAAAATATCAAGAAACTTTTTTCTTTAAGTATTCGCTTTCTAAAGATAATCTAGCTGGAAGGTAATAACCAAATTTATCAAGTAATAATTTTTCTCATTCATCAGTATTTAAATATTTTATAAAAGCAAATGCTAAATCTTTTGCTAAACTATCTTTATTTACTACAAAATAATTATAATTTGCCAAACTTGCTCAATCTCAAGAATAATAATGAGGAAAAGGTTCTGCATAAAGCATATTTTTAGGGAATCAACTAGATTCTAATTTTTTCACAATTCTAGGATATCCAACTATAGCACCAACATCTCTATTTGCAAACAAATCTATATTATTTTTTCCAGTTTCTATAGATTTTTGATAAAGTGAATTATATTTATTTTCTCCAGATTCAATTCAAAACATCATATAACTAGAAAGAGTTTCTTTTATTTTGTTTTCAGGAACATCGTTTAATCATTTTACTCAATTAATCATAAAAAATTGAGCAAGAATATCAGGAGAACTTTCAACAGTTGTTCAATTTCAAAGTCAAATAGGAGGAACTCATTTTCTTTCTGCAACTATCCCAATTGCATTATTTAAAGAAGCCATTGTATTAAAATCTGAAGGTTTGAATAAAAATATTCTATTATAAAAAACTCAAAGAGTCTCATATCAAAAAGGCATTCATTTCAAAAAATCTACTTTTTCTCATTTTTCGTTTTCTGAAGATATAATTAAGTCATCTCAAAAAATTCATTTATAATTTTTTTTGAATTCATTTGTATCAACTATTTCATTTGGAATTGCTATAATTTTTTCTTCAAAAATAGATTTTTCATTATTGTTTAACATAAAAATATCTGGAGCTTCTCATTTCAAAAAAGCTGATTTTAAAGCTAAACTATATTCTTCAAAATCTGGAAAACTTTCTACTATGAAATTAACATTATAAAAAGATTTATTTGCTTCTTTAAATGAAGTTAAATATTCTTCAAAACTTTTTTTAGAATCATGAATTATCCAAATTTTTACATTTCATGAAGATGATTTTGTATTATTTACTGTTGTTGAGCTTTTAATAAGTAAAACTCAAATTAATATTATAATCAAAATTACAACTCAAATTATTGCAAAAATTAATTTCCTTTTGTTCATTTTGTTTTTATTAAATATTAATATTTTGATATCAAATGCATATGTAAGTGAGGAACTTCTTGATAATCTCAAACATTTATTCTTAAATTATATCATCCAGAAACTCCTAGTTTTTCAGCAACTATTTTAGCAACCAAAAACATTTCTCAAATAATTTCAGAATTTTTTTCATTAACAGCTTCAATTCCAGAAATTTCTTCTTTTGGAATTATTAATAAATGAGTTTTATCTTGTGGATTTATATCTTTTATAACAATAATTTTTTCATTTTCATAAACTATTTCAGAATTTATTTCTCTACGAATTATTTTTGTAAATATTGATGCCATAAAAATTTGTTAATTTATAAAAAAATTTTAATAATATTCTTCTCAAGAAATTTCTTCTTGAATTTTATTTTTTTCAGTTTCTTCAACTGCTGATCAAACAGAAAAAGTTTCTTGTTTTGTTCAAACTCAAGGCATAAAAAATAATAATACAAATCATATTATAGTTAAAACCAAAAGAAAAAAAGTTAAAAAATTTGTTACGGGATTTATGTGTCAAGAAAAGTTTTTGTATTTAACTGCATGAATTCTGGCAATTATGAAAAATCCCCAAGCTATTATGACAATTATTAAATATAATGCTAAATATAATATAAACATAATTTTTTAGTTAACTAATAAAAAAATACTTTTTTATTATATTTAGTATTTTTTTTTTGCAAATTTTTAATTAAATTGTTATAATAGATTTGTAAAAATTTTTTAATTTTTATTTTTTAATACTAAAAATATTTTTATGGCTAATATAACAAATAACTGAGTAACTTTTTTTATCTCAGATGAAATGCAAGCTAAATATCCAGAGCTTATAAAATTGATTTTGAATACAGAGTCGATGGATAATGATGAAAGGCAATATTGGTTTGATATAATGCCTTCAATGACTGATAGCCAAATTGATAGATTATTTAATATTTTAGAAACCGAAAGAAAAAAATTAGAAGAACTAGAAGTAAAATATCAAAAAGAAATAAAAGCACTTAATGAAAAACATTTGATTGAATGGCAAGAATTTCAAATGAAAAAAGCAAAAGAAAAAATTCAAAATGCAAAACAAGAGGATGATAAAGCTTCTTCACAAGGTTGAACTTGAAAAGATGATAAAACTCCAGATGATATTTTACAAATGCTTAATAATATATAAAAATCTAAAAGAACTAGATATACTGAATTCATACATCTAGTTCTTTCTTGTTATATTCTGATTATTTCTATTTCTCGTTCTTTTTCATTTTCGGTTTTATTTAGAAGAATTTTTATGGTAGGGGAAAAATATTTCTCTATTAATTCTGGCCATTCTATAATAATTATTCAAGAATTATTATCTAAAATTTCTTCTCATCATATAGCAAAAAAATCATCATAGTTTTGTAATCTATATAAATCAAAATGATAATTATTTAGGTATTTATTATAATAAGTGTAAGTTGGGGATCTTATTTCTTCTTTTACTCAAAGTAGATTATTTAAAATATGTTTTGAGATTGTAGTTTTTCCAGCTCATAAATCTCAATATAAAAATATTATTTCATTTTTTTTTAGATTTAAATTTAAGCTTCAAATCTCATTTAATAAATATTTTTGCTTCATTTTTCAAAAAAGTTATTGTTAAAATTTGCAATCTTGTTTAATGTATATTATAATAATTTTGCAATTTATTTATTTAATATTTTAAAAAGGTATGGAAACACTTATAGAAGTACAAAAAAGGCAAGTTTGAGATGTTATGGTTTTTGAATTTAAATGAGAGTTAGATGAAACAAATGCAGATAAAACTTTCAAATGAATTTATGAACAAATTGGGGATTTTTCTGGTAAGAAGATTATTTTTAATATGAGTGGGTTAAAATATCTTAACTCAAAATCTATTTGATATATTGCTGATGTTTATTCTAATATAGAAGATAATGATAGTAAAATGTATATTAGTAACTGTGATGAATGAGTTAAAGATGTTTTGGAACTTGTATGAATAACAACAATTATTCCAACTGTTGAAGATGAAAAAGAGGCTTTAGATTCTATGAAATAGAAGAATTGCTTATTTCTTTCAACTCTATTATTTTATTAAAAGATTGAATTGGTGTTAGATTATTTATGTCTAAATTTACCAATTCTTTTTTTATTTTTTCTAAAAGTTTTTTGTCTTGCGAACTTAAATTTGAATTAGAATTTTCTAAAGTTATTCAAAGAGATAATTGTTTATAACTATTATTGTGAATTTTTTCTAATTCTAAAAGCATTTTTCTAGCTTCAGAAATTATCTCATTATTTATTCAAGATAATTTTGCAACTTCTATTCAATAACTTTTTTTGATTCATCAAGGAACAACTTTTCTAAGAAATATTATATTATCATCATTTTCTCAAACTGCCACTGAAAAATTTTTTACTCATTTTAATTTTTTTGATTCATCAACTAATTCATGATAATGTGTTGCAAATAAAGTTTTTGCTTTTATGTTATCGTGATTAAATTTTAATATTCCCCAAGCTAAACTCATTCAATCATAAGTTGAAGTTCATCTTCAAATTTCGTCTATTATTACAAAACTATTTTTTGTGGAATTATTTATAATATTTGCGACTTCTTGCATTTCAACCATAAAAGTTGATTGTCAAAGAAAAAGATTATCACTTGCTCAAACTCTAGAAAATATTTTGTCAGTTAGAGGAATTATAGAATCTTTTGCAGGAACGAAGCTTCAAATATGTGCCATCAAAATTATCAAAGCATTTTGTCTAAGAAAAGTTGATTTTCATCACATATTTGGTCAAGTAATTATGTGAATGAAATTATTTTCACCAGAAAAATTTAAGTCATTGCTTATGAAGTCTTTTTCTATTTGTTCAATTACAGGATGTCTTCAAGAATTAATTTGTAAATCAAGTTTCTTTGAAATAGTTGGTTTTGAATAATTGTTTTTATAAGCAACTTTTGATAGGGAAGTAATAAAATCTATATTTGAAATATTATTTGAAACTTCTCTTAAATCATCAAAAGAATTAAGTATTTTTTCTCTTATTTCAGAAAAAAGATTATACTCTAGAGAGGAAAGTATAGAAGAAGAATTCATTAAATCTTTTTCAAAATTTTTTAATTCTGGAGTTGAAAATCTTGAAGCATTTACAAGAGTTTGAATATAAATAAAATCATTTGGTATTTTTGAAATTTGGCTTTTTGAAATTTCTATGAAATATCAACTTACATTTGTATATTTGATTTTTAATGTAGAAATTCAAGTTTTTGAAATTAATTCGTTTTGGTAACTAGAAAGCCAATCTTGAGAATTTGAAATAACCCCCCTAATTCTATCAACTTCCTTATTATATCAATCTTTTATTATTCATCCTGAAGTTAAAGAGTTTTCTGGATAATCTTTTATTCATTCATCAATTAATTTTATAATATCTAAAAGTTTTTGCATATTTTGTTTAAAAATTATTTTCTAAAACTGTTTTTTCTAGTGACTTTTTTATTTTCTCAAAAGTTAAATTGTGGCTTAATATTATAAGTTCCTCATCAATTATATCTTCAAAATAAACTAAAGATTTTCTTAAAATACTTTTTGATACAATATTTCAAAATTTTTTTTCAAAGAAAATAAGTAATTCTTCTAATCAAAACTTTTTTATCAAAAAATAAATGTCTATATAATCTTTGTTTGTTGCTCTATTTTGAATTGCCCATAACTTCATAGCAGAAATATCTTCCAAACTATAAATAGAAAAAAACTCACTTTCTATTTTTTCTCAAATAAGAGAATATTTATAAGTAAAAAAGCTTATTTTTATTCAATTAACTTCAATATAGAGAGTATTTTTTTCCTCAAAAGTTTTTTTAATTAGTTTATCTCAAAAAATTTTTGATATTTTCTGAAAAAGCTCATTGTTATTAAAATCTTCAAAACAAAAAAAATCAAAATCTATACTTTTTCTATGTCAGAAAATTAATGCTAAAGCTGTTCCTCAAGCAAGAAAAAATCATAATTCTTTAATTTTTTTAAAGTTTTTTAAAAGTTCGAGTCTATTTTTATCTAAAACTTCTTCTAAAAAAAGGTTTGTGTAATAAGTCATACATAATAGGTTTATGTTCTAAACTTTCTTTTGGAATTCAAAAAATTAAAGCCCAGTAATTGGCTGATTTCTTATCTATTTCTCAAATATTTTTAAAAAACTTTCTTTTTAAAAATTCTTTTCAAAGTTTTTCTTGTAAAAACTTTATGTGAAAATCATCTCATAAAGTGAAAGTTCTAATGCTAACTATATCTGAAGAAATATCCAACTTTGTTAAATCGTATTCCCATAAAATAGATTCAAATTCTTTTGGTAGCATAAATTAAGGTTAAATAACTAGAAATATTTTATAAAAAATACTTTTTTTATCAAGAGAAAGTAAAAATTTTGATCTATAGTCCCGTTTCAAATCCGACCAGTTTTGTTAGATTCAAAACTCGGATTTGAAACGGGACGATAGAATAGAAATTATAGAAAAAGTTTACTTTTGGAACTTTTCTTTTAAACTATCAAAAAAAGTTTAATATTAAAAATAAGTTATGTGATACAAAATTTGAATAGATGAAGCTTGAAGATGACCTTGGCTTTGACCAGTTGTTGCTTGTAGTTTAACTTTTAATGAAGAAAATAAACCAGATAAAAAATTTATAGAGAACTTAAAAGATTCAAAAAAAATAACCGAAAAAAAAAGAGAAGAAATTTTTAAAGAAATTATTAATTTAAAAGAAGAAGGAAAAATATTTTTTTGAATATGAGTTGTTGATAATTTTTTGATTGATGAAATAAATATAAAACAAGCAAATAAAGAAGCTATGAGAAGAAGTTTGGTTGAACTTTTAAGAAAAATTACTCCAGAAATTTCATCAGAACAAGAATGATTTATAAAATGAGTTTTTATAGATTGAAATGATAATTATGAATTTGTAGAATTAGAAAAAAAACCTATTTTTATAATTTGATGAGACACAAAAGTAGCAGAAATTTCTTGAGCAAGTATAGTAGCAAAAGTTTTCAGAGATAAATTAATTGATACATATTCTTTGCTTTATCCAAATTTATGATTAAAAAATCATAAATGATATTGAACAAAAGAACATATAAAAAATTTAGAAAGCAAAAAAGATATAACTTGAATTCATAGATTAAGCTATAAACCCGTAAAAAAAGTTTTGGAATCAAAACCAAAATTACTTTTACATATTTGTTGTTGACCTGATGCAACAATTCCAATTGTTGATTTGAAAAGAGATTATGAAGTGATTTGCTTTTGGTATGATCCAAATATTCAACCAAAAAAAGAATATGATAAAAGGTTTGAAGCTTTTAAAAAAGTTTGCGAAATAGAAAATGTTTTGTTTATAGAATGAGAGTATGATGTAAAAAATTTTTTAAATAAAATAAAGTGATTAGAGCATACTCCAGAGAAATGAGAAAAATGCATAAAATGTTATGATATGAGGCTTGAAAGAACAGCACAAGAAGCTAGAAAACTTTGAATAAAATATTGGACTTCAACACTAAATACTTCTCCTCACAAAGATTTGGAAAAAATGTTTATGTTGTGAGATAAACATAGTAATATCTTAGAAAAATTAGAATTTTTAAAAATAGCTTTCAGAAAAAATTGATGATTTGAAAGAAGTGTAGAATATACAAAAAAACACAATATTTATAGACAAAATTATTGTTGATGTATTTACTCAGACACATTTCCATGAAAAAATAACAAAAAAACTTGAGGTTTTTATGGATAAAAAAATTTAATTTGGAAAAAAACTCATTTTTTTTTGACTTATTTTAAAAATTAGTCTAAAATATTTTTGTATATTAGTTTTTACAAAAAAATACTTTATTTCCATAAAAACAAAAACAAAATGCCTACATTATTTTATGAAATTTTTAATAAAGTTATCAAATTAGATAATGAAGAAACTATAGATAAATTCTTAAAAGAAATTGAAAAACTTTTTGAAGAATTAAAAAAACAAAAAAATATAGATAATTTGAAAGTTCTTAGAAACAAATTAGAAGAATCTATAAGATATAGCAAAAGTAGAGATATTGAAAAAAAGATAAAAAAGAAAATAAAAAAATTAGATGATGTAGTAGAAGAAATTGATGAATATATAGAAGATGAAATAAAAGCTAAAGAATCAGTAGAATTAGTAGATGTAGTTAAAGAAGTTGAGAAATCTTACAAAACTTGTGACAAAATTCCAGATTCAAAAAAGAAAGCTTATGTTCAAGCTTGTATTAAAAAAAGTAAAATTAAATACGAGAAAGAAATTATAAGATTACAATTAGAACTTGTAAAATTACAAAGATATATTAAAGAAAAAAAGAAAAAAGTTTTGATAATTTTTGAGGGTAGAGATGCTGCTTGAAAATGAGGTACAATCAAAAGATTTACAGAATATTTAAATCCAAGATGAGCTAGAATAACAGCTTTGGAAAAACCTACAGATTTAGAAAAAACTCAATGGTATTTTCAAAGATATGTTACTCATTTGCCAAATTGATGAGAAATAGTATTTTTTGATAGAAGTTGGTATAATAGAGGATGAGTTGAACCAGTTATGGGTTTTGTTAATCCAAAAGATTATGAACAATTTCTTGAAGATGTTCCAAAATTTGAAAAAATGTTATCTGATTCTTGAACAAAAATTATTAAATTTTATTTTTCAGTCTCTAAAGAAAAACAAGCTGCAAGATTTGAAGAAAGAAAAAGAAATCCCTTAAAACAATTTAAACTTTCTCCAGTTGACCAATATTCTCAACAATTATGGGATAAATATACCTTAGCTGAATATAAAAACTTTTCAGCAACTCATACAAAAGAAAATCCATGGGTTGTTATAAATAGTGATGATAAGAAAAAAGCTAGAATTAATGCTATAAAATATGTTTTAAATCAATTTAATTATACAGATAAAATTTCTGATAAAAAATTAGAAATTGATGAAAAAATTGTTATTTCTGGAAAAAAGAAAGCTAATGATTTAAAAAATGAAATAGACACAGAAGCAGATTTATTTGAATAAAATATTAACAATCAAACTTACTTAAAAAATCTTTTTTAGGTAAGTTTTTGTTTTGTTCAAAAAAATCTAAAAAATTTTTCTGAAAAGCAATGAATTTATTATATTTCTTTTTAAATATTTCAAACTCACTGAAAGTAAATTTAAAATATTCTTTATAAAAAGATAAATCAACTTCACGAACTTTTTTCTGATTTTTCAAATATTTTTCAAGAGACAAAAGTAAATCTTCATATGGAAACTTTTTTAAAGATTCCTCCAATTCTGATATAGAAACTTTTTTTGAATTTGACGAAATTTCATCAAAAGGAATTTTAAAAATAGAATATGGTATTTTTTCTTTACTACAAATAAAATCTATTCAGTAACTTTCCATATCAACAAAATTTTCTCAAAGTAAATCTTTTTTATCTGTTATAATTTTTTCACTAGAAGCTATACTTTCTAAATTATTTCAGAACCTAAAATAAATAGGACATAGCTTTTCTTTGGAATCTGATAAATTTTTAATTCTATAAATTTGTAAGTATTCTGATATTACCGTAAATATGCTACCGCACACACCTATATTTATTAAAAAATCCTGTTTATTATTCTTTAATAAATAATCTTTCAAATTATAAATAGTATTATAATTTCATACTCCAGATAAAAGAAATTTTATATCAAGAGATTTAATATTTAAGCTATTAACGATATTTTTAATAACTTTTAATTCTAAAGGCAAAGCACATACAAATAAAATTTTATATTTCATTATATTAATTCTTTTATGATATAATCTAAAATAGGTATCCCCTTATTTGTTATTTTTATAATATTATTTTCTTTTTCTAAATACTTTGATTCTAAGAAATATAATAAATTCTTTTGATCTAATTTACTATAAATTTCTTCTATAAGTCAACTTGTTCTAAGTCAAAACATAACTTTTTCAATGAAAATATCTTCTTCTATTAAATTATCTTCAAAAAGTTTTTTTCAATTATAAAAGTCTTTAAAATTGTCACTCCGAGCATAACGAGTATTATTAACAAATCAATAAGCACCTAATCAAAAAGCAATAACTTCTGAATGATTCCAATAAGCTTTATTGTGCTTACATTCATATCAAGGTTTCGCAAAATTTGATATTTCATAAGAAAAAAATCAATTATCTAAAAGATAATTTTTTATTAATCTGTATTCTTCGTAAAAATCATATTCCATAAGTCAGTATTTACTCCAATCTTCTGGATAAATTATATTATCATATTTAGTCTCTATTATTTTTTCTTTTGAATAATAATCCTCTAACATATAACAAGAAATATGTTTTAAATCATACATTGAGATAGCTTTTTTAATATCTTCAAGAATTTCTCATTTTTTTACAAAAGGCAATCCAATTATAAAATCAAAAGACAAGTTAAAATCGTTCACATCTTTTGGAAAAATCGGTATTATAATATCTCTTCAAATAGTATTTAATGATTTTTTATTAAAAGTCTGGATTCATATACTAAGTCTATTAATTCATAAATCTTTCCATATTTGTAATTTTTCTATTGTTATTTCTATAGGTGTTGATTCTATAGATATTTCTATATTTTCATCAAAAATAAATTTACTTTTTAAAGCCTTAAAAATTTTTTCTAAATTCTCTTTATTTAATACAGAAGGAGTTCATCATCAGAAATATAAAGTTCTTATTTTATTGTTATCTATGATATTATCATAATTATAAATACTTTCAAGTAGTCATAATACATATTTATTAATCATAGTATTTTGAAAAGTTCACACAGAAGCAAATCTGCAATATTTGCATTTACTAGAACAAAATGGAATATGAATATAACAATACATAATTTATTATAAATAAATAATAAAAACATATTATTTTCTATTACTTTTTTTGCAAGTTTTCTTTTTGCTTTCCGAAAAAAATTTAATATAATCCAAAAAAAATAATTTTTAATTAAAAAAAATGCTTTGAAGAATAACAATAATTTGAAGACCCAATGTTTGAAAATCTAGTTTTTTCAATATGTATACTGGTCATAAAATAGCAATAGTTGCAGATGAGGCTGGAACAACAAGAGATATTTCTGAATTTGAATATATAGATAAAGAGAGTGATTTAATCTATATTTTAGCTGATTCTTGATGACTTGATTTTTCTAGTGATGAAGATGAGGTTAGCAAAGATATTCTTGAAAGAACGAGTGAAGCTATGAAAAATAGTGACTTATTAGTTCTTTTAGTTGAATATGATAAATTCACAACTGCAGATGAAAAAATAATAAGATTATTACAAAAAAATTGATATAAAAATTACATAATAGTTGCAAATAAAGCTGATAATGATTGGCAAGTTATGGAATCTTATAGTTTGGCTTGAAAATGAGAAATAGAATTTTTTCCTGTTTCTGTATCACATAATAAAGGAATAATTGAAGTTAAAAGATTTGTCAATAAATTCTTGAAAGAAAAATGATTAAATTATAAATGAGATAATTATTCTGAAGATTTTATAAAATTAGCTATAGTTTGAAGACCTAATGTTTGAAAATCTAGTATTATAAATGCTATTGTTTGAAAAAATAGAGTTATGGTAATGGATATGTCATGAACAACAAGAGATAGTGTAGATACAAAATTTGTCTTTAATAAAGAAGATTTTATATTAATAGATACAGCTTGAATAAGAAGATTATCAAAAGTTTGAACTAGAAATATAGAAAACTGGTCAGTTATGAGAACTGAGAGATCTATAAAAAGAGCTGATATTGTTGCTGTTGTTATTGATTGATTTGAATGAATTGTTTGACAAGATTTATCAATCATATCATCTGTTATTGAAGAACATAAATGACTTGTAATTGTAGTTAATAAATGGGATAAAGTTCTTGCAAAACCATGAACTGATAAAGATAATATGATGAATAGATATATAAAATACTTGCAAGATAAAATAGATTTCCTACCTTGGGTTTCTGTTATTTTTACAAGTGCTGTAGACAAAAAAAGAGTAAATGAAATTCTTGAAAGAGCAATAGAAATAAAACAAGAAAGATTAAAAAGAGTAAAAACAAGTATTGTAAATGAATTTTTGGAACAAGTTATCTACAAACATCCACCAACTTGAAACAAAAAATCTCACAAACCAAAAATATATTATTGAACTCAAGCTGATGTTAATCCTCCAAAATTCGTAATAACAGTAAATAATCCTGAACATTTTCACTTTTCATATAAAAGATATTTAGAAAATAGAATAAGAGAAAATTTTGGATTTAATTGAACTCCAATTATTATAGAATATAAATGAAGATGAAAAACTAAAGATATGGTAAAATAAAAGGGGCTAAATTGCCTCTTTCTTATTATTAAAAATAATAATTTATGTTAATTTATGTTGAGAAAAAATATATAGATAATTATATAACAAAAAATATAATATCTAAATACAACAATAGTAAAATACTAGAAATAGATAATTATAAAAATATTTTGGATAAAAACATTTTTTGAAAAAAAGAAGATTCTTTAGTGATATGATGAATAAATAATTCTATCTCAGAAGCTCCTTATCTTTATTGACATCCTTGAAAATGATTCTTTTTTAAAAATTCTCTTAATTGTATTTATGATTGCAAATATTGTTATTTAAAATGAGCTTTCAAAAACGATATTCCCGTAATTTTTGTAAACTATGAAGATATAAAAAACCAAATTTTAGAAGTTATAAAAAAAGAAAGAGATTCTTGAAATAATGAAATTATTCGGTTTTATTCTTCAGATTATTCAGACAATTTAGCAATAGACAATTTAACTTTATTTATAGATAATTTTTACACTTTTTTTGCTAATTTAGAAAATGTGAAAATGGAAATAAGAACTAAGTCTGCAAATATCGTAAATATACTTAGATATAAAGCATCAAAAAATATAGAAATATCTTTTTCACTAAATCCAAGTGAAATAATAGAAAAATATGAATTAAAAACTACTTCTCTTGATTTAAGAATTAAAGCAATTAATAAATTAGTAAATTTATGATTTCAGGTTTGAATAAGATTTTTGCCTTTATTAGAAGTTAATAATTACAAAGAAATTTATAAAAACTTTTTAGAAAAAGTAGTATTAGAAATAGATTTCAGAAAAATATATTCTGTTTTTATTTGAGGATTGTTATACACAAAAAAAGATTATAATGAAATTCTTAATAAAGAACCTTATTTAGATATTTTGTATACATTAGAGGATTCAAAAGATTGATTTGTGAGAGAAAAGAGAGAAGTTAGAGATTTCTTTTATAATTTATTTGATGAATTTATACAAGAGCAAAAGTGTAACAGATGTTTAGATGAATAAAAAAAGTGTTTAGGGATTTAAACACTTTTTTTATCTTAAATAAGTATCTTTATTTAATTCATGTTCTGCATTTGTTTTTGCATAATGAATAACTCCTCTAGAATCATGTAAATAGAAATAATACGGTGTTTGTTTTGGATTCATAACTGAAGTTATTGAACTAATATGAGGACTTCAAATAGGAGTTTTTGGTAATCATTTCATAGTTCTTGTATTATATTCATTTTTATCTCAAATATACTTTGAAACAACCATTTTACACTCTTCTCAAGTTAGTTTGTATGGATAACAAACAGTTATATCTGCTCAAATCATCCATCATTCATTTAATCTTTTTTTCAATATTCATGCTACAACTGGTCTTTCACTTTTTGATTTTTCTTCTTTTTCAACTATAGAAGCTAGATTTATGATATCATAAATTTCTTTCGGAGAATATTGTTTTAACAAATCATTATAAACTTTCTTTTCAAAATTATCAAGCATTTTTTTAGCTAAATACTCTGGAGAAAAATTATTAATATTTATTTTATAGGTATCTGGATAAAGAAATCCTTCCAAAGAAATAGCATTTTCTAGAAACTTGTAATCATTTTTTAAATTAACAGAAACTCTTTCGGCAAAATTAGAAAATTCTCATTTTTTTACAAGTCATTTAGATACAAGATAATAATCAATATCATAAATATTCCAACCTTCTAAAAATGTAAGTGATTTTTCATTATTTATTGGATTTTTTAATTGCTCAAACAAAGTTTCAACTGTGGTTCCCTTTTTAATATTATATGTTCCAGCTTGTAAATCAAAGTCTGGCTTATTAAATCTAAGATAATTCAAAAAATATTTTTTAGAGACATCTTCTTCAAACTTATAATATAAACTCCTAAAAGTTTCTCATTTATTTACCTCTATATTAATATCTTCTTTTGTAAGCTCCTTAGATAAAAAAGAGCTATAATTATAATAAAAAAATAAAGAATATATTACAAAGATCCAAATAAATAGTTTAAAAATTCTAAAAAATATATTTTGCTTTTGTTTCATAATTTAAGATTAATTTTAAATTGCTAACGGATTATATTTAATAAAGATTTTTTTCAAGTCTTTTATTAAATTTTTCTCTATCGTCCCGTTTATAATACATACTTTCATTAAGATAGGTAAATTTAATATTTTGCTTTGTTCAGCTAACTAAACAAAATCCAGTTTTTAAATCATTAGAATTTATTTTATTTGAAATATTTTTACAATAATCAATAAAAAATATTTTTTCATTATTTCATATATCAACTAAAAATGTTTCAAGCTTTTCTGGTGAATCAAAATTAAACCTAACTGAATTTATAGTATTTTCGTTATTTATAGTTAATAAAACTGGAAAATTCATTTTTCTTTGTCAAATTAGTAAAAATTCTTTTTTCAAATTTATATAAATTCATTTTTCTCATATTATTGGAAAATCCCAAAAAGATTTTATTTCTGGTTTCCACTGTAAAATCTTCTTAGAATCAGAAAAAGACTCAGAAAAAGTAAAAAAATCAGACAATAAACTTCTTCATAATCAAAAAGAATTTATTTCAAATCACATTTTATCAAGAACTGTTGCTCAAATATCCATAGTTGAGGCTTTTTTATTAATACTTAATTTAGATTTATCATCAGAATCAATTATTATAAAAAGATTTCTTCTAGGTTTTTTCTCTAAAGTATTTGTAATATCATTTTTCATAGCAAGATGATCTGAGGCAATAACAATAATTGTATTTTTGAAACTAGGGGAAGATGTTATTTTATTTACAAATTCTCAAATTTCTTTATCAGAACAATAATATGCATTTTCTATTTCTGTTTTAAAAGGTCTTTCCAAACAAGTTTTACTAATAAATCAATCTGGATTATGAGTTGACAAAGTAAGCAATTTAATAGCAAATTTTTCTTTTTTGTTGTATAATCTTTGTATTTCTTCAAAAGCTAATCAAAATAAAACATTATCATAAATTCACCAATTATTTTTTTCTAAATTATTATCTGAGATTTCTTCTATCTCATTTTTTCAAACTATTTTATCAAAAGAGTGTGTTTTATAAAAATTTCCTTTTCAAGCAAATTCAAGTGAAGCACCTCAGATATATTCAAGAAAGTATCAAGATTTTTTTAAAAAATCTCATAAGCATTCAGCTCAAGGCAAAAAATAATCTATTCATGACATTGAATTTCATCAAGAAGAAAGAAATAAAGGAATTCAACATTGAGAAGCAACCATTCAAGCAATAGTCCATTGAGTTCAAGGAATTTGTTCTACATTATTAAAACTTATATTATCATTTTTTAGTTTTGACAAATTTGTAGCAAGTCAAGGAAAAAGTTCTTGATCTAATAAATTTTGTTCAAAACTTTCTAAATAAATATATATTAAATTTTTGTTTATTGGATTTTCACTTACTTCTGGAACAATATAATTATGATAAAATCAGTCTTTGAAATCTTTTTTTCAAGTGTTTAAGTATTTTTCTTGTTTTTGAACACTTGAATTTCCAGTTAAAAAATATTTTCAAAAAGATAAAGTAGTTGGATGTAATAATATTAAAACTATTGCAAAAAAAATAAGTATTATTTTCGAATGTTTATTTAGTATTTTTTTACTTGTATTGTATTTTTTGTATAAATATATAGATATAAGTAATCATAATAGTAATAGTATAAAAATAGAACTTAACAAGAAATAGCTGGATTTAATATCTGCTCATTCTACACCTGTTTGTAAAATATAAAAAAACGATTCATCAATTCCAACTCAAGTAAAATAATCAGAAGAAAAATATACAAGACTTAAAAAATATGTTATAAAAAAAATGATTGGGAAAGTAAATTTAAAACTTTTATTAGAAAACTTTATAAAGATCAATAATTCTAATATAATTAGTAATAATATAAACATATAAGTAAACATAATTACGGTAAAATCAATTTATATTATCCTTTTTTTTCTAAAATAAATAATAAAGGCTAACATAACAAGAATAGATATTAATAAAAATATAAAAACAAAATTAGGATTTTGTTGATATGGTAGTTCTATATTCATTCAATAAAAACTTGTAATCAAAGTCAATGGTAATAAGAAAGCTGAAAACAAAGTAAAAAAAGTCATTACACTATTTGTTTTTCAATTTATTATAGATTTATAAGCATCTTCTATAGAATCAATATATTCTCAAATAATCTTTATATCATTAACAACATGATTTATTTTATCTTCCAAATCTTCAAAATAAACTTCCATTTCTTCAGAAAAATGCTTATTAACATTATCCTCTATTAATTTCATAACTGATATTTGAGGAACAAGCATATATTTAAGAATAATTACATTTCTCTTTTTTATCATCATTTCCTTTATCAAAGCATTATTTGTATTTTCAAAAACATTTTTTTCTATATTTTTCAAATCTTTTTTCATAATATCACTCATTTTAAAGATTTTTTCAATCATAGACTGAATTATTTCATACAAAATAAATCCAGAAGTTATCTTTAAATGAATGTTATCATCAATATCTAATTTATTGTATTGTTCATAAATTTCATCAATATGACTTCAAGGAAAATTCCTGAATGTTATTAAATAATTTTTTCAAAGAAATATGTTAAACTCATTCAATTCATAAATTTGAGTTTTTGAGTTAAATTTAGGAAAATGCAAAATCATAAAAAGATAATCTTTGTAAACATCTAATCTAGCTTTTTGATTCTCTTCCATACAAGCTTCAATATCTAATTCATGAAAATCATATTTTTTCAATATTTTATATATCTCTGCTTTGTTTAGATTTACTCAATCTATCCATTCAACTCATCTAATTTTTAAATGTCTATGTGCCATAAAAATTTATTTAGAAATTAAACTATTTTTTTATTGTAAAATTAATATTGTTAATATTTTTTGAAATATTTTTCAAAAAATATGGCTTAACAATAATCTTAACACTACTTATATTTGGAGTATTTACAAGTAGTTTATATGCCTCATCTACTTCCATTCAAGATATTGTACTTTTTAACTTCAAAATCTCATTATTGGAATCACTAGAAAAGTTTTTTGAAACATAATATTCGACCTCACATGTTGCTTTTATTTTAAGTTTGTTTTTAAACTCTTGAATATATTTACCATTTTGATCTAAATCATTTCTAGTTATAATATAAGGAATTCTAAGAGAAGATTCATCAACATTTAATATAGTCTCTATTTCCTTTATGTTATTATCATTTACAACATTTTTTAGTTTTGATAAGATACTTTCATTGTTAACTAAGAATGAAGTTACAGTTATTTTTCATTCTAATTCAAAAAAGTCTAACTCTTCTCAAATTTTGTAATCTTTAACAGGTTTTATTTCAAAATCATTAAATTTGTATATTCAATCAGCTCATAATATTATATTTTTGGTATTATTTTCTTTATTTTTTGACAAAACAAAATCTTTTAACTCTTTTATTGCTTTATTTTTTATATTATTTTCTATGATACTTTTTCAATTTTTTATATCTTCATCTGTTAATATTCTTATATAATTATTATTTCATCAATAAATTCATTCCTCCGTAACTTGAGCAAATATTTTATTTTTATATTCATTATCTAATTTTGGAATGGTCAAAAGTATTCAACCAGAAGCATTTGCAGATTCTCAAGAAAACTTTCAATTAACATCTTGTCCTTTTGCAATAATATCAACAATTACTTCTCATGGAATAATTTTTCATCAAGTTCAAGTTTCAGATTTTGGAATACTTGTTTTTCAGATTATTTTATAAAGTATTCATTTTTTGCTAAGTAGTGTCGTATTTTCAACTAAAGAAACTTCTTCATCAAGTAAATTTCTCATTATAGCCTTTCATTTTGCTGTATTTTGATTTTCTCATTTTATTCAACTTGTTTGAAATTTAGATTTTAAAAAAACAACTTTTTCAATTTTTTCAATTGGAATAATTTTTTCATTTGTTTCTTGTGTTAAATCAGCTCACTCTTGAAAAATGAAATTTCTAGCAACAGTTTTTATAGAAACTTCAGGAATAATTTCTATAGTTGTTTCATTTACAGAAAAATAAAAAATATATAATAATAATGAAAAAATAGACAAAAACGATAATAAAAAGATGGTTAAAATATTTCTATTATATCATTTATATTTATTTCTATAATAAATTATAGAATTTATTTTTTTATTTTTGTTTAAATTATCCTTTATATTTGAAAAGAATTTAGATATTTCAAATATAAAATATTCAAAGAATGTGTAATTTTCTTTCAAAATATTATTTCAAATATTTTCTTTTTTAAAAAAATCTTCACTTTTTATGATTGAATATTTAATTCATAGAAGTTTTCATATTTTTTTTGATGCAATATCATTTGTAACTATTAGTAAATCTTTATTTTTTGTTTTTTCCTTGATAATTTTTAATGATAAATAATTATGTAAAACTGGATGTCAAAAAGGAAATTTGATAATTATATTATCAGATTTCTCCTTTGATATTTTTGTTAAAACATCTACAATAGTTTCATTATTTTCTATTTTTATCATTATAATAATCTTATTTATAACTTTATTAAAAGATACCAAAAAAAAGTTTATTTTCAAGAAAAAAAGTAAAATAAATTTATTGTTCTGTTTAAAACCAGACTAGTTTTGCTAGATTTAAAATTTGGATTTAAAAACTCATAAAATTGTTCTAAATAATTATCAAAAATTAGTTTAGTAAATTTTTAACTTATAAATCAAATTTCAAAATAATCCATATCTTGGTTTGTGGTTTGAATACAAGTGATTATTGAAGTTTATAATATATTTGTTCAATAATTTTAAAACTTCTTTTTTTAAATCTTGTTTTGTAATTCTATTATTTTTTAGTTTTCTTTTTAATTTACTTATGGCTTTTGTATCAAATAAATCTTCTTTTATTCTTCTGTGAAATATTTCCAATCATCAACTCATTCAGTTATAAATTTCCTTTAAGTTAACTCCTATCAAATTATTTTTTGCACTTTTCAATTTTTTTTATATTATAGTCTTGTAGGTTATTTGTTAATTTGTTACAAAAATAGTATACTCTTAATCTACTCTTTTACAATTTTTTTAAAAAAAATTTGTAAATTCAAAAAATTCTATATAATCACTTTACTTTTTAAAATGGTGCCATAGTAAAGTGGTTATACACGGGTCTGCAACACCCTTCACACCAGTTCGAACCTGGTTGGCACCTCCATATCAAATAGAACATTACTTTTTTTACCTACTTAGAGTATGTCGTACAGAGTCCTACTGTAAGGAAAAGTAAAAGGAAAAGTTAACTTAATAAACTAGTTAAAAAGATAAAAACTCTGATTGTTTTTATCTTTTTTAACATATACTCTTATTTTGAAAAAACAAATATTTCTATATAATCAAAATGTATAAATTTATATTCTTATCCAAATAAAAATTATGATAAATTTTAAAGATACACTTATTGAATTATTAAAAAGCGATAAAAGATTCTTAATTGATTTAGAATTGAGTTTAAATCATGTTAAAGATTGTGCAGATAATTTGGATGAATGATTATTAGATTTACTTTATAATAACAAACAAACAAGAGAGAAATTTTTTAAAAAGAATAAAAATAGTGATTATATCAAATTTAAAAAGGAGGATTTTAAATTTTTTCTTGATGAAAACAAGCTAGATAATAGTTATACCAAATTTGAAAATCAAATAGGGTTGTTTTTTGATAATAAACTTCTAAAAAATAGATGAGAAGTTGTTTTAAATTTTCCATTTAAAGATTGTATTTTAGAGTGAGGACAATCAAGAGATGATTGAGAAGATGTTTATTTTGAATTTAATGAAAAAACAAGTGATTTTGATGAAAAAAAAGGAAAAAGAAAAGAAATATTTTTTAATGAAGTTTTAGGTCGTGATGAAATTGATAGATTAAAAGAAGATAAAGTATTGGTAAATTGGAAAAGATTTACTAAAAATTGAGAAGAAAAGGTTTGAGAAATAAAAAGAGATGAAAACGGATTAATAAAAGAAAATCTAATAATAAAGTGAAATAATTTACTAGCTTTATATAGTCTAAAAAAGGAATTCGCTTGAAAAGTGAAACTTATTTATATAGACCCTCCATACAATACTTGAAATGATAGCTTTAAGTATAATGATAATTTTAATCATTCTACATGGCTAACATTTATGAAGAATAGATTAGAAGTAGCAAGAGAATTATTAAGAGATGATTGAGTTATTTTTGTTCAATGTGATACTTCAAGAAATACATATTGAAGTCCTGAAATGTTTTATTTATGAATATTAATGGATGAAGTTTTTTGAAGGAATAATTTTATATGAAATTTACATTGGAAAAAGAAAAAACAACCTTCTTTTTTATCAAGAATAGCATGAATAATGGAAAGTATCTTGATATATTCAAAAGATGAAAGAAATATAGATAAATTTTCAATAGATTGAATTTCAGATAGTAATAAACCCATTATTAATTCTAGTAATAATTTTTCTGTACTTGAATTTAAGTCTTGAATAAGAGTTAAGGCTAAAGTTGATAAAATAGATAAATGAGAATATTTAAACAAAAGTATGAAAATAGAGTTCTTAGACGATATTTATATTAAAAATGGTAGAACAATAAATGATTTTAAGGCGAAAGCACAGTTTAGAACATGACAAGAAAATATAAACAAATTTGTTAGTAGTGATTTAGTATTTATTACTTCTAATCTTTGATTAAGAAGGGATTTGAGTGAAGATGAAAAATGAAAAGAAAAAGCGATAATTGATTTATTATTAGAATGGGGACAAAATCAAGATGCGGATGATGAAATTAAACAATTATTTAATTTAAAATCAAATAATCTTTTTTCTAATCCAAAACCAGAGTTATTACTAATGAACTTAATCAAGTCTATTACTGATGAAAATGATATAGTTTTAGATTATCATTTATGAAGTGGAACAACTTGTGCAGTTGCACATAAAATGTGAAGACAATATATTTGAGTAGAACAAATGGGTTATATTGAAACTATTGCAGTTGAAAGATTAAAGAAAGTTATCGAGTGAGAACAATGATGAATTAGTAAAAGTGTAAATTGGCAATGATGATGAGAATTTGTATATTTTGAATTGAAAAAGTGGAATGAGGAAGCTAAAGAAAAAATAATGAATTGTGATAAACTTGAGGAATTAGAAGTGTTTTTTGATGAAATGTATAATAAATATTTCCTTAACTACAATGTAAAAGTTAGGGATTTTAAAGAAAAAATCTTAAAAGATGAAAATTTTAGAAAGTTAAGTTTAGAAAAACAAAAAAAGATGTTTGCTTCAATGTTAGATTTGAATCAAATGTATGTAAATATGAGTGAGAGAAAAGATAAAAAATATTGAATTAATGAAGAAGATATGTGATTAAGTGAGGAGTTTTATAGTTTAAGTTAAAAATAAATGATAAAAGAACAATTTTTATACGAAAAAATTTGAGAGGAAGCTTATAAGTTAAGAGTACCTTATCCTGAAATTTCAAAAGATATTACTTCAAATTTGAAATATGAATTTTTTGATTGGCAAAAAAATGCACTTGAAAATTTCTTAACTTTTGAGTGAATTAAAAAAACTAAAAATGAAAATAAAGAAACACATTTAATGTTCAATATGGCAACTTGAACTTGAAAAACCATGATAATGGCAAGTTTGATTCTTTACTATTATAAATTGGGGTATAGAAGTTTTATATTTTTTGTAAATCAAAACAATATTGTATTAAAATCAGAAAATAATTTTTGTGATAAATACCACAATAAATATCTATTCACACAAAATATCAATATTGATTGAAAAAATGTGAATATTAGAAAAGTTGAGAATTTTTCAAATGATAGTGATGATATAGAGATTAAATTCACTTCTATTCATAAACTTCATAATGATATTTATAAAGTAAAAGAAAATTGTGTTTATTTAGATGATTTACTGGGTAGAGATATAGTTATGTTGGCTGATGAAGCACATCATCTAAATTCGGACACTAAGAAAAAGAAGAATAATCAAGATTTTTTAGTTGAGTTTGAAGAATTAGATGAAAGAACATCACAAGAAATAATTGAAAAATCATGGGAAAACACTGTGATAAATAAGATTTTAAAAAGAGACTCTAAAAGTGATAGAGTTAATAGAAATGTTTTACTTGAATTTACAGCAACTTTACCAAAATGAGAAGAAGTTGAGAAAAAATATGCTAATAAGATTATTTATAAATTTGATTTAAAAGAATTTTTAAGAGCTGGATATACAAAAGAGATTAATTTAGTTTCTTCGAGTTTTGAGAAAAAAGAAAGAATATTACAAGTTCTAGTATTAAACTGGTATAGATATAAAATTTCATTGAAATATAAAATCAATAACTTTAAATGAGTTGTATTGTTTAGAAGTAATAAAATTGAAAATTCAAGGCAAGATTTTGAGTATTTTTGTGAAATTATAAATAATTTAAAAGAATCAGATTTTGATTTTTTGAAAAATTTATGAGATGAAATAAGAGTTTGAAAAGAGGTTTATGAGAAAGGATGAAGTAGGATAAAAGATATGATTGATTTTATAAATGATAGTAAAATTTCTTGGAGTGAGATTATTGATTTTATAAAATATAACTTCAAGAAAGATAATTGCATTATTACAAATTCAAAGAATTGAACAAAAACAAAAGAAAAAACAACTGATGAACAAGAAAAATTATTGAATAGTTTAGAAGATAAAAATAATCATATTACTGCTATATTTACTGTCTTTAGACTCACGGAGTGATGGGATGTTTTGAATTTGTTTGATATTGTAAAATTATACGATACAAGAAGTAATATTATTGACTCATCCAGTATTGGAAAAAAAGTTAAAGTAGGTCCACAAACTGTTTCAGAAGTTCAATTAATAGGTAGATGAATAAGATATTTTCCTTTTAATTTTGAGTGAAAGCAAAGAAATAAAAGAAAATTTGATAATGATTTAAATCATGAATTAAGAATATTAGAAGAATTGTTTTATCATTCAAATAATGATTCTTCATATATCAATGAATTAAAAACAGAGTTAAAAAATCAAGAATTAATTGAAATAAACAAAAAAATCAAACAATTTAAACTAAAGGATGATTTTAAAAATAATAATATAGATTTTCTTAACTCTTTTAAGATTTTAAAAAACAAACAAATTGAAAATCCAAATAAAAGAAAATCTAATCTAGATGAAATCAAAGATACTTTTGATTTTAAATATCAAATAAGTGATGTTTCATATATAGAACAAGAAGTAAATCTAACTAATGATGATGAAAAAGATTTAACAAGATGAGTTATTAAGAAAGATGGATTAAGAACTTATACTATTTATTTTAAAGATTTTGATAAACATATAATCTTAAAAGGTATTAATGAAAAATCTAAAAAAGATAATTCAGTATTTAGATTTGAAAAATTAAAAGAAAAATTAAAAATTGATTCTATTGATGATATAATAAAAGATGAATTTTTATGAAGTTTTAAAGTAAGTATAATTATTTCAAAAGATAAAACTTTTGAAGATATTACAAACAAACAAAAATTAGAAATTATTATCAAATTTTTTGATAATCTTGAGATCCGTTTAAAAGAAATTTATAATCCTTATTTGTGAACTGATTTTAATTTTGTAAGTTTTAAAGAGGTATTTGATGTAGTAAAAGAAAAAAGTATTAATGAGAATGAATATATAAGTGATTTGGAAAATGATTTAATTTCAAAGAATTGGTATATTTTAGATTGATTCAATGGGACAACGGAAGAAGTAAACTTAGTCACATTTTTAAATCAAACAATGTGAAATTTAGAAGAAAAATATGAAAAAGTATTTTTATTGAGAAATGAAGAAGTTTATAAAATATATGATTTTAATTCATGAGTTGGGTTTCAACCAGATTTTTTACTTTTCTTAAAAGAAAATAATAATAATTTATATTATCAAATATTTATCGAACCTAAATGATGACACTTGATTGAAAAAGAAAGTGAAGTAATTAAAAATAAATTCTTGCATGAAATTACAAAGAAATATTGAGAAAATAATGTGTTAGTAAATGAAAATATATATTATAAACTTGTGGGGTTACCTTTATATAACCATGATATTTCTAATAGAAAAGAATTTGATGAAGAGTTTAATAAATTTATAAACTAACTATATTTATTTAGTAAATTAATATGAATAAGAAAAATTTTTAAACTAGATTTATTAAATAGAACTAAAAAATTTAAAGTTATACAAAAAAATAATATAATTAGTTTTTAAATCCAAGTTTTGTATCTAAAAACTGATCGGGATTTGAAACGGGATGATAGA
>JBBILU010000012.1:0-11103 GCA_037444775.1 Candidatus Altimarinota bacterium | reverse complement strand
AGATATTTTGCAATTTGATTTGTTGCTTTTATAAGATCTATTATATTTTTTCTAATACCTTTAATGATATTATATATACTAGTTTTATGAATTATTTATTGAGAAAATAATATACCAAAAGAAGCAACTTTATATGATCCTATTTTTACAATTGTATATTATACTCTATTAATTTATTTGACAAGGAAATATTTTTTGGATTTAAAAAATACTTTAGAAAAAATTTAGCATAACTTAATCTTACAACTTAATTTTATATATATGGCTATAAAAACTTGGGAATGTGAATATAAAACACATTTAATAAAATTTATAAATGAGTGGACTTGGGATTGATATACAAAAGAAGAGCTTTTTGTAGATTGAAAAAGTGTAGTTTTACAAGAAAAAGATATGAATTCATGAGTATCTATGAAAGATATGATTTGAGGAAAAATAAGCTATAAATTAGATGATGGTACAATAATAGAAGTAATTGCATGATCTGCATGGCATCTTTTTTGAACTGCTGCCAAAATACTTGTAAATTGAAAATATATTTGATGAAATAAAATAGTATTATTTGCAAATAAAAAATAAATTCTAAATTAATTGTAATTAATAATTTTAACAAATAGATAAGATAAATGAACAATTATTTTAAAAATCGCAAACTAGTTATTGCAACTATGCATAAAAAAGAAACTGTTATACAGCCTCTTTTAGAAAAAAGTTTAGGTGTAAAATGTATTACATTAGATAATTTAAATACAGATAAATTTGGGACTTTTACTAGAGATATTAAAAGAAGTTGAGATATGTTAGAAGCTGCTAGATTGAAAGTTTATCATGCAATGGATATTTCAGGTTGTGATTTATGAATTTCTAATGAATGAAGTTTTTGAATGCATAAATGACTTCCTTTTATAAATTCAGATTTTGAGTTATCATTATTAGTTGATAGAAAAAATAATCTTGAGATTAGATGACATTATCTTAGTCCAAATACAAATGTTAACTGAAAATATGTAACAAGTGTAGAAGATGCTATAAAAACTGCAAAAGAATGGTGATTTCCAGAATATTGAATAATTGTTCGTTTGAGGGAAAATATTAATTTTTTTATATATAAAAATATAAACACTGAAAATGATTTAAAGAAATCTGTTAACAAATTATTATCATTTCCATTTATAAAAAAAGTGTATCTTGAAACTGATATGAGAGCTTTTAGAAATCCTACACGTATGAAAAATATAGAATTATCTATCAATGATTTAGTAAAAAATATACAATCAGAGTGTCCAAATTGTTGAGCTCCTTGATTTATTGTGAAAGATATAAAAAGATGATTACCATGTTGATGATGTCTTTTGCCTACAAATATACCTATTTCTGAGATATATTTCTGTGATAAATGTAATTTTTCTAAAGAAGTAAAGATAGAGAAATACTGAGATTTTGCAGATCCTTGAGAATGTCCAAATTGTAACCCTTAAAATTATGTTAAAAGAATCTATAAAATATGCATCAAATATTATTAAAAATTGATGAGTTGTAGCATTTCCTACAGAAACTGTATATTGACTATGAGCAAGTATTTATGATAAAAATGCAATTAAAAGAATATTTGAAATAAAATGAAGACCACAAGATAATCCACTTATAGTTCATATAGACAGTATAGATAAAATAAAAAATATTGCTTCAAATATACCAGAAGTAGTTTATTTGTTGTGAAGCAAATTTTGGCCTTGACCACTTACTGTTATTTTAGAAAAAAATAATGTAATAGATGAGGTTACTGCTTGAACAAACACAGTTGCTATTCGCATTCCTAATAATGATATTGCTTTAAAATTAATAAAAGAATCAGGTACTCCTATAGCTGCTCCTTCAGCTAATTTATCATGAAAGCCAAGTCCAACTTCTGCGAAACATGTAAAAGATGATTTATGAGATAGTGTTGATTATATCTTAGATTGATGAGAAACAACAGTTTGACTTGAATCTACTGTCATTGACTTAACAGTTTATCCATATTTATTATTAAGACCTTGAGGAATTTCTTTTGAACAATTAAAAGAAGCTCTACCAGATATAGAAATTCATCAGAATTGATGAAATAAAGAAAAAAAACAAGCCATAAAATGTCCATGAATGAAATATCGTCACTATTCACCAGATACAGAAATGTTTTTGTTTGATGACTTTGGAAATATTTATGATATTTTAATTGAATATAAAAATATATGAAAAAAAATATGAATTATAACAACAGTAGAAAATGAACATAAATATTCAAATGTAGATAAATTATTTTTAGTTTGAAGTACAAAAGATCTAAATACAGTATCAAAAAATTTATTTAATACCCTGAGAGAAGTAGATAAATATAATTTAGATGTAGTATTTTGTGAATCTTTTGAAGAAAAATGAATGGGTTTAGCCATAATGGATCGCTTAAAAAGAGCTTGTTTAAGAAACTAGAGAAATTTTAAAGAAATTTGGAGTAAATATTGGATTTCCAAGTTTTGTATCTAAAAACTGGTCGGATTTGAAACGGGACGATAGATAGAAAAAGCAAATTTAATTTGCTTTTTTTTTCTTTATAAATAAACTCTTTCCCGTTGGCACTACCTTCGATTGAGTTATGATAGATGAGGTAGGGCAATTTTTTGTGTTTTAAGAGTTTTTACATTTTTAACTAATTTATTTTTTATGGCTAAAGAGGCTAGTGATAAAGTAAAACAAGTTTGAAGTTTGTACGAAATAAAATGAAGGCACTACTTTACTGATGATAGAAGTATTGCTTGAATTCCAGAATTACTTGAAGTACAACTTGATTCTTATAACGACTTTTTAAAAAAATGACTTGATGAAGTTTTTGCTGAAAGTTTTCCTATTGAAGACTTTTCTTGAGAAAAAGTAAGTATTTACTATAAATGAATGGCTTTGGAAGAACCAAAGTTTGATCCAGAAACTTGTAAAAGAAAGAACTTGAACTATGAAGCTCCTTTGAAAGTTAGATTTGAAATGTTGAATAAAGAAACTGGGGAAATAAAAGAACAAGATGTTTATATGTGAGGAATTCCTCTTATGACATGAATGGCAACTTTTATTGTTAACTGAATTGAAAGAGTTATTGTAAACCAAATTATTAGATCTACTTGAGTATTTTTTACTCACGGAGAAGAAGGTTGATTTGCTTTAAAATTTATTCCTCAAAAAGGTTCTTGGTTTGAAGTTGATATTGAAAAAAGATGAGTTATAAATGTTAAAATAGATAAAAAAAGAAAACTTCCTTTATCAGTTCTTTTGAGAGCTTGGGGGATGGAATCTAATGCAGAAATATTAGATGCTTTTAAAGATTTGTGAGATGAAATTATTGCAAATAATATTGCTCCAACTCTAGAAAAGGATAAAACTCGTAATAAATTAGAAGCTTGGCATACACTTTATAAATTGCTTAGACCAGGTGATTTAGCAACTGATGAAAGAGTTGAAGAATTATTTAATGTTACATTTTTTAGTGAAAAAAGATTTGATCTTTGAAGAATTGCTAGAATGAAAATGCAATCAAAACTTGGATTAAAAACTAAATATGAAGATGAAAATGGAAGTTTCTTAAATATAGAAGATATTTTAGTTTCTTTGAAATATTATCTTAACTTGTGTAAATGAGCTAAAGATCATTTTATTGATGATATAGATCACCTTGAAAACAGAAGAGTTAGATCTGTTTGAGAACTTGTTATGGATAAGATTAAGGTTTGAATTGCTAGAATGGAAAGAATTGCAAAAGATAGGATGACTATTGTTGATTTAGATGATGCAACTCCTTGAACATTTATAAATTCAAGACCAGTAATTGCAATTTTGAAAGAATTTTTTGGTTCAAGTCAATTATCTCAATTCATGGATCAAACAAATCCTTTATCAGAATTATGACATAAGAGAAGAGTTTCAGCACTTTGACCTGGTTGATTAACTAGAGAAAGAGCATCTTTTGAAGTAAGAGATGTGCATCCAACTCAATATTGAAGAATTTGTCCTATTTGTACACCAGAAGGACCAAATATTTGACTTGTTTTACATTTTGCAACTTATGCAAGAGTAAATAAATATTGATTTTTATTAACTCCATATAGAGCAATAAAACATTTTGCAAAAAATGACTGAAAAGATTTAGTAAACAAAATAGTTTTAAATGATATAGAATCAGATTCTGGAGAATTAATTATTTGAGAAAAAGAATATATTACTGAAGAAATTGCAAAAGAAATTAAAGAAAAAATAAAATCTGAAAATATAGAAGTTAGATGATATTTGAGTAATGAATTTGACTATTTTGATGCTTATCAAGAAAGGCAATTAGTTATTGCTGAAGCAAATACTGAATTTGATAAATTTGGAAATTGTTCATTAACTCGTATTTCAGCTAGGGCTGCAAACGAACCAACAATTTCTCATATTAGACAAGTTACTCATATTGATGTTTCTCCAAAACAAGTTATGTCCGTTGAAACTTCTCTTATTCCGTTTTTGGAACATGATGATGCAACTAGAGCTGAAATGGGTTCAAACATGATGAGACAATGAGTTCCACTTGTTAGACCACAAGCTCCAATTGTTTGAACTGGTATGGAAAGAATAGTTTGAGAAGGTTCTTGATATGTAATAGTTGCTCGTGAGGATTGAGAAATTCTTTGAGTTGATGCTAAGCATATTACAGTTTTGTACAAATCTTGAGAAAAGAAAATTTATGAATTAAAAACTTTCAAAAGATCTAATTGAGATGAATTAATTCATCAAAGACCTCTTGTTTCACATGCTCAAAAATTCAAAGCTTGAGATATTCTTGTAGATTGACAAGCAATGGAAAACGGGGAATTAGCTCTTTGAAGAAACTTGACAGTTGCTTATATGCCTTGGAAAGGTTATAACTTTGAGGATGCGATTATTCTTTCATCAAAAGTTGTCGAAGAAGATTATTTCACAAGTATACATATTAAAGAATATTCACTAGATGTTCGTGAAACTAAACTAGGACCTGAACAAACTACAGATGATATTCCAAATGTTTCAAGTGCAAAATTAAAAGATTTAGATGTCGATTGAGTTGTTAGAATTTGAGCTTATGTAGAATGAGGTTCTATATTAGTTTGAAAAATTACTCCAAAATGAGAGCAAGAATTATCACCTGAAGAAAGACTTCTTAGAGCAATATTTTGAGATAAATCTAAAGATGTAAAAGATTCTTCATTAAGACTTCCAAGCTGACAAGGTTGAAAAGTTTTGAATGTAGAAATTCTTAAAAGAGAAAACTGAGATAATCTTCCAACATGAGTTTTTAAACAAGTAAAAGTTTTTATTGCTCAAACAAGAAAAATAGAAGTTTGAGATAAAATGGCTTGAAGACACTGAAATAAATGAATTGTTTCAAGAATAGTTCCTGTTTCAGATATGCCTTTTATGGCTGATGGAACACCTGTTGATATAATTTTGAATCCACTTTGAGTAATTTCGAGAATGAATATTGGGCAAGTTCTTGAAACACATTTAGGTTATGCAGCAGAAAAATTAGGAATCAAAGTAGCAACTCCAGTTTTGAATTGAATTAGTATAGAACAAATTACTAATTTAATGGAAAAAGCTTGAATGGATCCAGATTGAAAAATTCAATTATATGATGGAGAAACATGAGAACCTTTCAAAGAAAGAACAACTGTTTGAAAGAAATTTATGATGAAACTTCACCATTTAGTTGAAGACAAAATTCATGCTAGATCTGTTTGACCTTACTCAATGGTAACTCAACAACCACTTTGAGGGAAAGCTCAAAATTGAGGACAAAGATTTGGGGAAATGGAGGTTTGGGCTCTTGAAGCTTATGCAGCAAGTCACATCTTGCAAGAAATGATTACTATTAAATCAGATGATGTTGCGGGTAGAACTCAAGCTTATGAAGCAATTGTAAAAAGTGCTCCAATTAAAAAGCCAAATATTCCAGAATCATTTAATGTATTGATTAAAGAATTACAAGCAATTTGATTAGATGTAGATTTGTTGGGTAAAGAACAAGTAGAAGAAAAAGAAAACAAAATGGCTTTAGAATATGAAAAAATTATAGAAATTGAGAATAGAGTAAATTTAGCTGTTGCGAGTGAAGAAAATAAAGAAGAATAATTTTTAAATTTTAAATATTATGGAAAATAAATTTTTAATTGAAATTTTGAAACAAGATGGTTTTACTTATGAAGAGGTGCAAAGTATTTTAAGATGATTAGATGATTTAAAATATTGAAAAACTATTCCTTATGAACAAGTTAAAAAACAATCAAGAGAAAAAATATTTAATAATCAAGAAATTTTATGTATAAGATAGAATTTACTGATGAAGCAAATTTTGAATATTTACAAATATGACAATATATTGCTCAAGATAATTTATTTTATGCAAATGAGGTTTTGAATAAAATAGATCATTCAATCAATATGATTTCTATATTTCCTTTTTTAGGCAAAATAATAAAAAATGATATTAGAAAAATTGTAGAACCTAAATATAAATTTACTATTGTTTATAAAATAGATTTAAATGTTATATTTATTTTATCTATATTTAAATATAAAAATCTTTGGGAGTAAAATTTATATTCAGAAATATTTACTGTTAATATATAAAATAAAAGTGAAAATCTTTATTATAGCAATAACATTTAACAAAATGTCCACAAAGGGTTTTATCCCTTTGTAGGCTTCATAGAACAAGATTAATTCCTAATTTAACATTTCATGTTTGATAAAAACTTAGATAATTTCTTGAATGATAGAATAACTGATTTTTCCGAGATAAACAAAAATATAGGAAAACAGGATATTACAAAAGGGAAAAATTTGGATAATTTAGCTTGAATATCTATTTGAGTTACTTCACCAGAAAGAATAAGAGAATTATCTCACGGAAAAGTTCTTATAAGTGAGACAATCAACTATAGAACTCAAAAACCAGAAAGAGGTTGATTGTTTTGTGAACAAATTTTTGGACCTAGAAAAAACTTTGAATGTGCTTGTTGAAAATATAAAAGAATTAGATACAAGTGAGTTGTTTGTGAAAGATGTTGAGTTGAAGTTACAAAAGCATCTGTTAGAAGAGAAAGAATGTGACATATTGATCTACATGCTCCAGTTGCACATATTTGGTATTTGAAATCTGTGCCTTCAAGAATAGGTTTATTATTAGATTTACCAGTAAAAAAATTAGAACAAGTTGTTTATTTTGCTTCATACATTATCACTGATGTTTATGAAGAAAAAAGAACAGATGCTCTTAGAGATTTAGAAGATAGATTCAAAGTTTCTAAATCAGAAATGCAAAAAAATCTTCAAAGAGAAATGAATGAGCTGAAAATGAAAAAAGAATCTGGAGAACTTACTCCAAAGAAATTTTCAGAACAAGAAGGACTACTTATGAAAAAACTAGATGAACTTACTGAAGAATTTGAGGATTTGAGAAAATCTTTGAAAAATATTTCAGCTTGAGAAGTAGTTTGAGAATTAGAGTATAGAGTTTTAGCTTCAAAATTTCCACATGTATTTGCTGGTTGAACTTGAGCTGAATTCTTAAAAGTTCTACTTTCTAGAATAGATTTGAATGTTTATATTGAGGAACAACAAAGAGAATTAAAAACTTCTTCTCAGGCAAAAGCTAAGAAAGTTATGCAAAAAATTAAACTTGCATCTAATTTACTTAAATCAAATCAAAAACCAGAATGGTTTATTTTGGAAGCATTACCTATTTTGCCTCCAGACTTAAGACCAATGATTCAACTTGATGGTTGAAGATTTGCAAGTTCTGATTTGAATGATTTATATAGAAGAGTTATTAATAGAAATAATAGATTAAAGAAATTAATTGAATTAGGAGCTCCTGATGTAATCTTGAAAAATGAAAAAAGAATGCTTCAAGAATCAGTTGATATGTTATTAACTTGAGAAACAAGAAGTAATAGATCAGGTTTCGTTACGGCTGCAAAAAAGAAATTAAAATCTTTAACAGAAATTCTTAAAGGTAAACAAGGTCGTTTCAGGCAAAACTTACTTTGAAAAAGAGTTGATTATTCAGCTAGATCTGTAATTGTTGTTTGACCAGAATTAAAATTAGATGAATGCTGATTGCCAAAAACTATGGCAATGATTCTATTTAAACCTTTTATTATAGCTAAACTTATAGAAAATGGTTATGTTTATAATGTAAAACATGCTGAAAAATTTATTGAAAGAGGTCCAAAAGAAATTTGGGATGCTCTTCATGAAGTTATTCAGGGAAAATATGTTTTGATGAACAGAGCTCCAACTTTACATAGACTTTGAATTCAAGCATTTAGACCAGTTTTGATAGAATGAAAAGCTATACAATTACATCCTTTGACTTGTTCTGCATTTAATGCAGATTTTGATTGAGATCAAATGGCAGTTCATCTTCCAATAACTGACAAAGCTCAAAAAGAGGCAAGGGAATTAATGATAACTTCAAAAAATTTATTATCTCCTTCAAGTTGAGATCCAATTGTTTCTCCGTCTCAAGATATGATTCTTGGTTGTTATTATGTTTCCTCTTTTGAAGAAAGAAAAACAGAACTTGTTTTTGGTAATATTGATGAAGTAACTCATGCTTATAATGCTTGAGTAATAACAATTAAAACTCCAGTAAAAGTTAGATTAAATTGAGAATTAATAGAAACTTGTTATGGAAGACTTTTGTTTAATGAAATTGTTCCTAAAGAATTAGGATTTATAAATGAAAAATTATGAAAATGAGCTTTGAAAAAACTTTTGGCTGATTCATTTGAAAAATTATGAGCAGAAAATACAGCAAAATTTGTAAATGATATTAAAAATTTCTGATATAAATATGCTACAATTTCAGGTCTTACTATTTCTAAAGAAGATATGATAGTTCCTGAAAATAAACAAAAACTTCTTGATGAGGCTTCAGATAAAGTAAAATATATTTTGAAAAAACATTGGTCAGGATTCTTGACAGATTGAGAAAAATATAATCAATCTATTATAGTTTGGGCTGAAGTTAAGAAAAATATAGAAAAAGAAATGAAAAATCTTTTCAAAACATCAAATCATGTATTTAACTTTATTGATTCTTGAGCAAGATGAAATTGGTGAAATGTTACTCAATTATGTTGAATGAAATGACTTGTTTCTTCTACAACAGGTAAAACAATTGAGCTTCCAATTAAATCAACTCTAAAAGAATGATTTTCTACACTAGAATATTTTATTGCAACTCATGGTTGAAGAAAAGGTAAATCAGATACAGCCTTAAAAACTGCACAATCTTGATATTTGACAAGAAGACTTGTTGATTCAAGCCAAAACATAATTGTAAAAGAAGATGATTGTCATACTGTACATTACAAAACAGTTAAAAAAACAGAATGAAAGGGAAGTTTTGATGAAAGTTTTGAAGAAAAAATTTATTCTCATACTTTAGCTCGTGATGTAAAAATTGATTCTAAAGTTTTAGTTCCAGCTTGAACAGTTATTGATAAATCAGTTTTACTTGTTTTGAAAGAGAATAATGTTTCTGAAGTAAATATCAGATCTGTTATGACTTGTGATTCAGAATCTTGAGTTTGTAGAAAATGTTATTGACTTGATTTATGATTAAATCAAATTGTAGATATTTGAACTCCAGTTTGAGTAATTGCAGCACAATCAATTTGAGAACCAGGAACTCAATTAACGATGAGAACTTTCCACTCAGGTTGAGTTGCTAAAGAAGGTTGAGATATGACTCAAGGTCTTGCAAGAGTTGAAGAATTATTTGAAGCTAGAAATCCTAAATTAATTGCAGAAATTTCTGATATAGAATGAGAAGTTGAAAAACTTCATAAAGAAAATTCAACTATAGTAAAAGTAAAAGCATTTGATTTAAAAGAAGAAGAATATTATTTCAATGAAAAATATGAAGTAGTAGTAAAAGTAGGTCAAGAAGTAAAAGCTAAACAAATTATTGCAAGAAATAAAGAAGAAAAACAAAAATTAGTTTCTGATTTTGCTTGAATAGTTAAAAAAGTTTGAGAATGATTTATTGTTATAAAAGATACAGAACCAAGAGTTTATGAATATAATTTTGAATTAGGTAAAACTATTTTGGTTAATACTTGAGACAAGGTTGAAAAATGACAAAAGCTTACAGCTTGAAGTCTAAATCTTCAAAAATTAATGAATGTATCTTGAGTAATTGCAGCAGAACAATATATAGTTGATGAAATTAAATCTATTTACTCTTCTCAATGACAAACAGTTAATTCTAAACATATTGAATTGATTGTTAGACAAATGTTCTCTAGAGTTAGAGTTATAGATAAATGAGATACAGAATTTTTTCCTTGAGATATTGTTGATATTATTGCTTTCAAAAAAGAAAATGATAGATTAATAAGAAATTGAAGAAAAGCTTGAATTGCAGAAAGACTTTTACTTGGTATTACAAAAATTTCATTATTTACAGATTCTTGGCTATCAGCTGCATCTTTCCAAGAGACAGTTAGAGTACTTGTTGAGTCATCTGTTTCTTGAAAAATTGATAAATTAGAACAATTAAAAGAAAATGTAATTATTGGTAGATTAATTCCAGCTTGAAGACAATACAAAAAACTTCATTTTATAAATGAAGAAGTTTCCTCAGAAGAAGATTATTTTGATCCAGAAGATACAGAGGTAGATTTATCTGAAATTCATTTAGATGAAGTTATTCGTGAAATGGAAGAAGAAAGTAATTTCTAATTTGACAATTCTAAAAAAGCATTTACATTTTTGTAAATGCTTTTTTAATTTAAAAATTATGAAAATTTCAGAGAAAATAATAAATTATGCAATTTAGTATTATTTGAAATACTTTCCCTCAAAGAAAAAATTAGAAAATAAATTAATAGAGAAATTTTGAGAAAAATCAGAAAATTGACAAAAGTTTTGATGAATTTGAAAAACCGAGATTGACTTTATTACAACACACTTTTTCCCATTGTCAATAGATTTTCTTCAAAAAACTTTTGACAATTTTACCTAAAAAACTAAAATATTTTTATTATAAATTTT
>JBBILU010000011.1:22274-38504 GCA_037444775.1 Candidatus Altimarinota bacterium | reverse complement strand
AATATTTAATTGACTCAGCATATTTTGTGTCATAAGAAACATTTCTTCAATATGATATATCATATTTTTCATTTCAGGATTTTCAGAAGACACTGTATATATTTTATAAAAAATTGAATAATCAAATACTGTCAATTTTTATTAATGGGAATATTTCATCAAAATATTCTTTTTTTTTCATACATTTTTTTCAATGATTTTTGCTCAATTTTATCTAAATCATTCATTATCTTTTGAGCTTTCATTCAAAGCATTCACATTTTTTCAAAGATTTTCATAAAATCTTTTTCTGTAAAATTTGTTTTTTCCATAGTTATTTTTTAAATAATAAAAGTTTTTTTTTAAAAACATATCTTCACTATTTTCATATTCAATAAAATCTTTGCAGACATACTTTAAACTTGATGTTATATTTGCTCATTTTTTATACATACAAATAATTTTTGTTCCATACAAACTAGCAAATCAAAGTTCTATTCAAAGTCAAGTTGAAGAAAATGAAACTTCACACAAAAAAAATATTTTGTTCTTTGAGAGTTTCTCTTGAATTTATTCACTTTTTATTCTCATTATCATGAGGAAATAAAAAAGTATGTTTTGAATAAAAAGAAGAACTTTTTATAGGTTTATAAAGTTCTTTTTCAAAATCATGTTCTCTTGTATGTCAAAGTTGGATTTTCATAATTATTTTTAAATAATAAAATATTCTTTCATTTTTTCAATAACATTTTTAGAACTAAAATGAGATAAATCTCAATTTATATCATACCATTCAAATCAATCAACTTCCTCTAATTGTAAGGTTACATCTACATTTCAAGAAAGAACAAAAATATATCTAAAATCATGATGATAATGTTCTAATTCCTGTTTTTTAATATTTTCAGGAATATAATGAGTATCAATATCTATAGGAATCATTTCATTATTCAAATGCCATTTATATAATTCAATATTTTCTAATCCAGTTTCTTCTTTGGCTTCTCTCTGAGCATTATTCCATATCTCATTATCTCACTCTTCCCAATGTCAACCTGGAACTAACCATTTATTTAAATTTATATTTTTTATAACTACAAATTTACTAAAATCAGGTAAAAAAATAAATGATGATGCTGTTATATGTCAAGTAAAATTTTTTCTTGTTCAAATATTTTCATTATTATGTAGTTGTTCAAGCAAAATTGAATATTTATCACTTTCATAAGGAAAGTGTTTTAAGTATTTATTGACAATATCTTTAATATGTAGATTTAAATCAAATTTCATAAGTATAAAATTAATAAGTAAAATGTTTTAACCATAAGTCAACAATATATTTTTTTTCTATATTTCAGTTTTCAATAATATCTATTTTATTTGAACAATAACTTTTTTTCAATAATGAGAATAATGAATGAATAATTTCTCATTGAACTAAGTATATAAAATTACCCACTACTGCATTATTAATAAAATTAATGGCATTTCATTTGTTTAGTAAATAAATACTCTTATCTGTGTTATAATACTCATCTATATATTCTTAAATATATTTTTTAGAATAGCTATCATTTAAAAAATTAATATCTAGCTCATCATCTGAAGATGTAACTGAAGATAAAATAACCCCCTTTTTAAGATTATAAAATTCATCTCAAGAAAAAGAAAAATTTCAAGTTGCACAAAAGATTAAATCTGCCTTTTGTAAATCTGTTCTTTCTTTAATTATTTTATAGCCATAAGAGAAAGCTTCTAATAATTTCAATGGATCAATATCATATACAAAAAACTGTAAATGTTTTCAATGAAGTTCTCTAGCAATACTCTTTCAAATTTTTCAAAATCAAATGATTGCAACTACTTTATTATTTAATAAAACATTATTCTCTCTTAAAACATAATCTGTAGAAAAAACTATTGATTGTCATACAAGTAAGTCTTCTGGTTCTTTTAAAATACTTCTAGCAACAGAAATTATTGGCAAATTTGATTTTTTCATCTTTTCATATTTTTGATGTCAGTTTTCAGTATCTTCAACAATTCATATAATCTTTTCTCAAAGTTCCTGATAAAGAAAATCTGATACTTTTGCAAAATATCATCAAATATCTACGATTAAAATATCTCATTTAATATTTTTACATTTTTCAAGAATATATTCTTTTTGATTATAAATATCCTCTCTTGTAATATTTAAAATATTATAGTTTTCATTAATTTTAGCATAAGTATTTTTATCTATTGAATTTGGTTTTGGTATTACATAAGCTATTCTGAAATACTCAGATAAAACATTTATAAAATCTAATTTATCAGGTAATATATGAGAAATAATTATTATCTCTACCCCCCCTTTTTTTGACTTTTTGGCTCAAGAACCATTAAAATCTGCAATATTCCTTAAAAATTGTGCTGAACTTTGAATCATAATTATTTTTTTTAAAAAACTAAACTGCTACTGGAGCTATTATTCTTGGATGACTTTCATATCAAATTAGTTCAAAATCTTCCCATTCTAGCTGTTCTAAGTCTTCCAAAGTAAAAACTTCTTTTTTTAACTTTAATTCTGGAAGTTTTTTAGGTTCTCTTGATAGCTGCTCTTTTACTTGATCAAAATGATTTTTGTAAATATGAGCATCTCACAAAGTATGAGTAAAAATTCAAGGAGTAAATCCAGTAATTTTTGAAATCAAGAACAAAAGAGCTGAATATGAAGCTATATTAAAAGGAACTCCCAAAAAAGTATCTGCACTTCTTTGATATAGTTGTAAATGTATAACTTTATTTGTTGTATCTACATAAAATTGAAAAAAAGAGTGACAAGGAGGTAATAGCATATCTTTGATTTGAATAGGATTCCAAGCTGAAACTATAATTCTTCTGCTTGTTGGATTATTTTTTATTTCAGAAATTGCATGAGCTATTTGATCTACTCACTGACCATTAAAATTTCTCCATTGGAATCAATAAACTGGTCATAAATCTCCCCATTTTTTTACAAAATCATCTGTTATTGAAAGAGTTTTTATTTTCTCTATAAATTCTTTTTTTAATTCCAGCCAATCTTGTGAATATTTTGGAAAATCTTTTGGATTTTTTTCTCAAGAATTTTCTAGCCAATTTTGAAATGGCCATTCATCCCAAATTTTCACATCTCTATCAACCAAATATTTTATATTAGTTTCTCATCTCAAAAGCCAAATTAGCTCCACAATAATTCATTTTAAAAAAATTTTTTTAGTTGTTACTAATGGAAAACCTTCTCTTAAATCATATTTAGTCTGAACTCAAAAAATACTCCTTGTTCAAACTCAAGTTCTATCAATTACATCAATTCAATTATCAAGAATATTTTGAAAAATTTCTAAATATTGTTTCATAAATATAAATTATTAACTTTCTAAAATATGTCTTTCTGTTTTTAAATCTCTATTTACAGCTTTTTCAGTTGTAAATTTTTCTGGATATCTAGCCATAAGCTTTTCTATATTTATCTCACAAATTTTTTCTAAATCTCCTCAAATAAAATTTACAAGTCAAACTAATATATCAAAGATATCTGAAAGTTGTAATTTCAACTTTTCTAAGTCATAAGGTTTTACATAAAATAAAGACTTTTTCACTCCATCCAACATATAAATTGAAATATCATTCATTTTATATAAGAAATCTGGAATATCTTTAAAATCATACTTTCAAGAATATTGATGCTCAAAATTAATATTATAATAATCTAATTGATTGCATCAAATAGCCACATACCACATAACATCTCAAAGCTCTTCTTTCAAATTAACAATATCAATTTCTTTATTTTTTCATTTAACAAAAACAGCTTCAAAAATTTCTCATATTTCTGTTTGAATTCAAATTATTGAATGAAATAAACTATTATTTATTTCCTTTATTTTATGCTCTTTTGTAATCACATCAAATTGTGATTCTGTTCTAACTGCTTTTTTTACATATTCTCTAAAATCCATAAATTTTATAATTAAAAAATAATGGTTCGATTATAAAAAAAAACTTCTGTAATAAAAGAAGTTTTTTTTTATATTGTCAAAATCTTGTTAAAAAAATATTTCCCCAATAATTTTTTCTAAAATTTCTTCTCTTGTTAAAATTTTTCAATCTTTTTCACACTCTATTTTTCTAAAATTTTCTTGCATTTTCACAACTTCTTCTACTGCATTTTTAGCATTTTGTAAATGTTCTAAATCTTCTTCATGAATATCTTTCTGTGAAGAAGATTTTATATAATTTTTACTTTCTCTGCTTGAAATTAATTTTCTTGATAATTCGACTGAAATATTTAAAAAAATAGTCAAATCTGGTTTTGGTAAAGACAAAATATTATATTCTAGATCATAGATCCAATTCAAAAATTCTTTTCTTTTTTCTCTATCCAAAATTTTTCATCATTGATGAATCATATTTGCACTAACATAACGATCTGAAATCACATAATCATAATTTTGCAAATCTTCCAACAAACTTTTTTTAGAATCAAATCTATCAAGAGCAAAAAATAAACTTGCTTCTTTGGCTCAAAGTGAATTTCAATATCCTCAATTTAGATACTTTTTTACAAAAAAACAAGAATCACTTTCATAATTTGGATAAGTGATTTTTTTTACTGTTTTTCAAAGATTTTCTAAATAATTTTTCAATAATTCTAATTGTGTGCTTTTACCAGCTCAATCAATTCAATCAATAACTATAAACATAAAAGATTTGTTAAATTTATGTGCTAATCCCTTTTATCAAAGGTGATTATAATGGGATTTGTAATATTGTATTTTTTTAATCCAGTCCAACTAGTCTCACAATTTCTTCATATTTTTTTGTAACAATTCCATTTGCAATTTGATTTCATTTCTGAATTCTTTTTAAAACCAAATCAAAATTTTGTTCATATTTTTTGTATTTTTCTCTTGCATCTTTGAAATATTTCAAAATTAAATCCAAAAGTTCAAGTTTGGCATGTCAATATCCATAATTTCAAGCTAAATATTTTGCTCTTATTTCTTCTAATTTTTCTTTAGTTGCAAAAAATTTTATAAGTGCAAAAACATTACAAGTGTCTGGATTTTTAGGAATTTCAAGAGGAGTATTATCTGTTACAATAGACATTATTTGTTTTTTCAAAGTTTTTTCATCATCAAAAATTCCAATATAATTATTATAACTTTTACTCATTTTTCTTCCATCAATTCAAGGAATTGTTCCAACTTCTTCACTAATTAATCATTCTGGAAGTTTAAAAAAATCTGTATTGTAAGTTTTATTAAAATTTTCAGCAATATCACGAGCAAATTCAATATGTTGTTGTTGATCTTTTCAAACTGGAACCAAGTCAGCATCATAAGCAATAATATCTGATGTCATCAAAATTGGATAATTAAAAGTTGCCATATTAATTTCACAATTTTTATTTACAGAATCTTTAAAAGCATGAGCTCTCAACATCAAAGAATAAGGTGTTACTGAGTTCAAAATCCGAGTCAAATTATTTATATCTCTTCATTTTGATTGTTCAAAAATAATAACTTCTGACTCTTCTGGGAGCAGGGAAAACAATTCAATCATCAATCTTTTTTTATTTCTTCTCATTATTTCAGCTTCGTGAACAGAAGTAAGAGAATGGAAATCTGGGAGAAATAAAAAAGATTCATAATTTTTTGAAAGCTCTATAAAAGGCTTATACATTCAAAAATAATTTCATAAATGCATTCAATTTCATGTAGGTTTTACACCAGTTAACAATCTTTTTTTCATAATTCTTTTATTAATTTTTAATATTTTTCAAAAATAATTCTAGTTAATTTATTCAAAATAAATTATGTTGTTTTATCAACTCACTTCCAATTATAGCAAAATCTGAGATTTTACAAACTTTTTGAATATCTTCACGAGTTTTTATTCAAAATCAAACTCAAATTTCAACTTTTGGAAAATATTTTTTTAATTTTAAAATATAATTTTCAAATTTCACTTTCAACAATATTTTGAACTAGATTTTCATAATCTTTTTTAGAAAAATATTCTAAATAATTATTTCATTTATTTCATTTTTTCTTTAGAATCGCAAACGGTTTATTTTACATTTTTTAATTTATTATTTTTAAAATTTCTTTGATTTTTTCTTCATCAATATTGCCTCAGGTTTCAACTCAACTTGCAATATCAAATCAAGAAAAATTTTCAAATTGTTCAAAAAACTTTATTTTTTCTAAAATATTTGAAGCTTTTATTCAACCTGCAATTAAGAAAGGTTTTTGAATTTTATTAAATGGAGAGATGTTTTTTCCAAATACCTTACTATTTTGTCAGATATTTCAGAAAAACATCTCTAAAGAAAAATCTTCTCAACTTCAAGGATTTTGTCAGTCAATTATGTAAAAATCTACATTTTCATCAATTTCAAAGTTTTGTAAATCAGAAATAGAAATTGAAGAAATAACAAAAAATCAAAACATTTTCAAGTAAGAAAAATCACATTTTCAATGAATTTGTAAAGCATTTATGTTAGCATCTTTAGCAATCAAAATGAAATCAGCTAAATCTGATTTAGTTAAATTTTTCCAAGTTAATTGGTTTATCTCCTCTATTTTTGGGAGAGGATTAGGGTAAGGAATTCAAAAAATTCCAACTCTCAAAACATTTGCTGGAGTAATTATTTGTTTAGCTTTTTCTAATAAAACTTTTCTTTTAGAACTTTCTATAAAATTAAATCAAAGTAAATCTATTCAAGAATAATCATTTATTTTCCCCCTTATTCAACATATTTTTAATAACATAACTTCAAATAAATATTCAATTAAACTTTCAAATATATGATTTTTGTTCTTCTTCGGAGTTTATTCAAGAAAAAGCAAAAATAATTTTATCTTTTAACTTATCTTTAAACCAATTTCATTGTGTTAAATATATTTATGTATTGCCCTAGAATCATATTTCAAAATTCTATTTCATCTTGTAACAGTTGTAATAGAAATTCATAATTCATCTGCAATTACTCTTTGAGATTTTCACTCTTTTAACATTTTCAAAATACTGATTCTTTCGGCAATATTAACAATTTCTCAAGGAGTAAGTAAATCCTCTAAAGATCACATTAAATCGTTTTTTAACTTGATTCACCAAAGAATATCTGTAACTAATTTTAAAGATTCTGGAAATAACATAATAATGTATTACTAAAATAATGTATTGTACATTAAAAAAATCTTTTGTTTTGTCAAAAGATTTTTTTTGCTTATTTTTGTTTTTTCTTATAATAAGAAAAATTTTTTACAAAAAAATTATGCAAAAGAAAAAAATAAATAATACATTCTTTGATTTTTTGGCTTTATTATATAGTATATTTCTAAATTTTTTTAGAAGTTTGTTTTCACTATTTTCGAAAAAAGAAAGGTTCAAAAAATGAAATACTTTTTTTGAATTTCTCGATTTCGTATTTAGAACTTGGCCAAAATATTTCTGGAAGAAACCAACTTTTTATAAAATTACTAATTTTTTTGCTGATATTTTAAACTTTTTATTCAAAAAATAATATGAAAAATAAATTTTGATTTTCTATAATAGAAATAATTGTTTCTATTTTGATTATTTCCATAGTTCTTGTTTGATGATTTCAGGCATATTCTGCTGTTAGTTTTTCTAAAATAAAATTAATTAATAGCACTGATATTGAAAAAGAAGCTTTTTATTTTTCTGAAAAACTTTTTGAAGAAATAAAAAAGTGATGAACTCTTGATTATGAAGAATATTGGAATAGACAAATTGTTTGAACATGAATAAGTAGTTGACATTATTTATCAAAAACTTGATTTGGAAATTTCTGAGATTGATGAAATATTTGAGATTGATGAAATATTTGAAGTACAACTTATTGAAGCTGATTTTACTTTTGTAGAAGTTGAAATTGAGACTCTTTAAATATGTCTTCTGGAGCTATAAATCCTAATATGTGATGTTTAGATTCCAATTTAAATAATTCTTGAAATTCTCAAATTTGAAAATTTCAAAGATATTGACAATATTCTTTGCAATTTATAGATTATAATTCAAATTATGATGATGATTTATGAGATGAAGATTGAGATACAAAAATTATTTGAGATGATGATGATGAGTATTTATGAGATTGACCTCTAGCTTTTTCCTGAACAAACAATGAAGTAAAAGAATTATATTTAATTAGTTGAGATAAAAAAACAAGAACTTTATTTAGATGGAATATAAAAGATGACCCTAGCATAACTTCTCCTGCTTGTGATTTTACAACTTGATCTGGTTGATGTATAGCAACAATAGAATTTCTAAAATTAACTTGAGTTGATTATTGATTAGCACACACTGGAACCATAACTGATTGAAGTAAATTTGATTGAAAAGTTGATACTTGGAATATCCATCCTGATTTTACTTCAGATATAGATTTAGTTGCTTGAAGTAATTCTGATAATTATCGGATTCCACTTTTTCCAGATTATATAAATGTAAAAAATTTCAAAATATTTGCTTATCCAAATAAAGATATAAAATTAGCTTGGAAAGATTTAACAACAAACACAAATATTTCCCCATATATTAAGTTGCAAATGACTCTAGAAGCAACGGCAAAAAGAAAAAGATGAATTAAATGAAAAAATCCAGAAATTAAAATTTCAACTACGATTAATTTAACAGATATTTATAGTAGATAATAAACCTTTATGAAAAACTCTAATAAAAAATGATTAAGTATCGTTCTTGCAATGTGACTTGTGCTTGTAATGTCTTTTATGGTTTTATTTATTTTGGAATATATAATTCCTTTTTCAAGAAATATAAAATGAATAGAGAATTCAACAAATTCTTTTTATCAAGCTGAAAATTGAATTGAAGAGTCTCTTTTATTCTTGAAAACAAGAACTGATATTACAGCAGAAACTTGAGCAATAATTTGAACAAGTGTAAAATATAAATTTACCACAAGTTCAAGTTGAACAACAACACCAGTTTCATGAGAATGAAATTCCTGATTTGATAAAAGTTTCGACACAGTTTCACAGTGAAATCCTATTCAATTACAAGTTTGATATAATAAAGTAAATTTAGCAAATACAATTTTTACTTTCAGAATTCCAGACTTGGACTGAAATTGAAATTTCACTGAAATTATGACTTGAGCAAGTCTAGTTTCTCCAAATCCTCTACCAATAATAAATTGGCAATTGTCAAGCAACGATAAAACTTTGAATGCAAGTTGAAGCTACATAACTTCTTATGATATAAATAATTCTCTCAAAAATTGAGTTAAAATTTTCGATTGAAATAATAATAATTTAAATTGAATTAACTATATAGTTTGAAGAAATCTTGATGACACAACACAAAATATTTGAGATTTTTACACAAATAACTGCTGAGCTTCCAGCTGATGTATATTAAAAATGTCAATAATCAACAAGCTTGAATTGAATTCAAATAATACTCCAATTCCGTATTTAGAATACAAAATAGTTTTTTCTGGACAAAATGCCTTAAGATTTACAACAATAAATTCCGATTGAAATTCTTACTCGTTTAGTAAAAATCTGAAAGTAAGAATTCCACAACAAACAACAAACGAGGCTTTTGATTTTACCGTATTTCAATAAAAAGTTTTGACTAAGTAGGATTATTTATTAAAATAATCCTACTTTTTATTAAATAATAGAAACTTATGACACAAATAGCTATATGAACTATAAAATCTTCTTTTACAATAAGATGAGATTTATTTAAAAAATTAAATTTTTTTCCAAATAGGTCAAAAATAGTAAATGATGCATTAAATATTTATTTTGAAAGAAATGAATATTTAAAAAAAGCTGAAGAGAAATTTTGGGAGGAAAAAATTTGAATGTGAATAAAAGATGTTGAAAATGGAGATATTTACTCTATAAATCCAAATGGAGAAAAAATAACTAAAGAAATTTTAAATAAAGCTCTAAATATAAATCCAGTTAACTAAAAACCTATGAAATTATACTGCATTACAGAAAACGATTCAAATATAAGACTTGATAAATTTCTGAGAAAACTTTTTCCAAATGCTACAAGATGACTTTTATTTAAAATAAATAGAAAAGAAAAAGTTAAAGTCAAAAGCTTAGAAAATGATAAATTTACGAGAAAAGACAATGAATATAAATTACAAATTTGAGATGAAATAAAACTTTTTTTGAGTGATAATGATATAAAAGAATTATCAGAAAATAAAGAAGAAAGCAAAAAAGTTGATGAAAATCAGAAGTTTGACAAAAAAAATATAGTTTACGAAGATGCTGACTTATTTGTTGTGAATAAAGATTTTTGAGTAAATGTTCATCCTTGAGATTTTAAAACTACTGAAATTTCTTTAATTTCCCAAGTTCAAGATTATTTATGAGAAAAATTAAATTCTTTGACTTTTAAACCAAGCCTTATTCACAGAATTGACAGAGATACTTCATGAATATTAATGATTGCTAAGAAAAAAGATATTTTGACAAAATTAGTTGAAGATTTCAAAAATCACAAAAAAATTCAGAAAACCTATTTAGCAATAGTTTTTTGAAACACTCCACATAAATCAGGAACAATTAATAAAAAATTACTTAGAATAGAATGAGCAAAAAAAGAAGATAAAGTTCAAATTTCAGAAAATTGACAAACAGCAATTTCGCATTACAAAGTTATTTCTGAACATTTAGCAAAAACAAAAAATTGAGATCAAAAAATTTCTGTTTTGGAAGTAAAAATAGAAACATGAAGAATGCATCAAATAAGAGTTCATCTTGCTTCCCTTTGAACTCCAATAATTTGAGATGATAAATATTGAGATAAATCTTTAAATCACTATTTCAAAAAAGAATTTTGAGTTGCCAGACAAATGTTACATGCTTATAAAATAAAATTTTTTCATTATTCAAGAAATAAAGAAATTGAGTTAGAAGCTAGATTAAAAGATGATATGAGTAATTTTTTGAAAAAATTAAAATAAAGCATTATTGACAAGCTGGGTTTATTTTATAAAATCTAGATTACTTATGTAAAATTAATATTAATGCAATAATTCATAAATGAAATATGACATATACAAGAAATAAATGAAATAGATTGCTCAAGAAAAATTTAGAATTATTTTTTAATAACACTATTTTTAAGTCAATGAATTTGACAATATCTCAAAAAATAATTGTTTTTTGAGTTTTTATACTTATTTTTTCAATGTTTTTGCCTTGGCTAAAAGATATGTGAGAAAATATTAGAGAATGGAATGTTTTTAATAAAGTTCTTTGAATAAATTGACTAATTTTCCCAATAATAAGTCTAATAATCTTTTTCAATTTGTTTTCAAAAAAACAAAAAAATAAGTTAAAAATGTGAACAAGCTTAACTGTAAATGATTCTAGTTTATACATTACTCTTTGAAGTATAATAATCTTATTAACAATAAATTCCCTTGTAATAGCTAATTGATTAACTATTTTTCAAAGTGAAATTGTTAGTTCAAAATGAATAATTTTTGCTATTATTTCTTGAATTATGATTATTGTATGAGGAATTATAAATAAAAAAGAATGAAATAAACTAGATAAACAAATTTACAAAAATGAAGCTTATGAAGATTTTAATGCTTATGAAAAGAAAGAACAAAAAAACAATTTAAAATTACCCTTTTAATTTTTAACCAAAAATTATGCTAAATATTGCACTAAACACTTTTAGAGAAATTGTGAGAAATAAATTTTTGTATTTAATTTTATTTTTTGCTTTCGTATTCATAACTTTTTCAATACTGCTTTGAAAACTTACAATTTGAGATGATAAAAAAGTAATTGTTGATTTCGGTCTTGCTATGATAGAAATTTTTTGACTTGTTTGAGTTTTGTTTGTTTGAAGCCAATTACTTTTTAAAGAAATTGAATGAAAAACAATTTTTTTGATACTTAGCAAACCGATTAAAAGATATGAATTTATTTTTTGAAAATTTTTATGATTTTCTCTAACAATTCTTTTAATAATATTTTTTCAATCTTTATTATTTTTAGTTGTTTTATTTTTTAAAGATATAGAAATAACTAAATTAATAATTTTCTCTTTATTTTTTACACTTTTAAAATTAGAAATATTATTAGCAATCGTATTTTTCTTTTCTACTTTTATGTCAAATGTTTTAACAATTTTAGTTTCTATTATGATTTACTTTTTATCTCATAATTTTTCTTTAATTCTTGATTTGGCTTATAGAACAAAAAATTCTATTGTAATTTGATTTTCTAAATGACTTGAATTAATTTTTCCTCCATTTGAAGCTTTAAATATAAAAGATTTCATATGAACTTTTAAAAATTTTGAATTAAGTTTTTTACTTAATAATTCTCTATATTCAATAATTTATTTAATAATAATTCTTGTTTTTACTAATATAATTTTTAGCAGAAAAAAGTTTGAAAATTAAACTATATAATCCACTTTAATAAATGAAATTAGCTAAAAAATAGCAAATAAAATTATGAAAAAAAAAGAAATTTTTGAAATATGAAATAGAGTTTGATTAGAAAATTCTGATATAGAATATATCATAAATAAAGTAACTGGCACAAGCAAAAGTCAGTTATTTTTTAAGATAATTTTTAAAGAAAAAGAAACTGAAAAAATTCTAAATATTTTTAGAAAAATAGAATTTGGTTATCCAATAGAATATGCTCTTAACAATGCTGAATTTTATTGACTTGATTTTTATGTTGATGAAAGATGTTTAATTCCTAGAAATGAAACCGAGATTATGGTTGAAAAAGCTTTGGAAGAAATAAACAGTATAGAGATAAAAAATTTTTTGTCTCTAGATATTATTGATATTTGAACTGGAAGTTCTGGAATTATTTGTAGTATTTGCAAAAATTATGATAAAAAAGCTAATTTTTTTGCAATAGATATTTCAGAAAAAGCTCTTGAAATAGCAAAAATAAATATAAAAAAACATAATTTAGAAGATAAAATAACTTTGCTTCAAGGAAGTTTATTAGAACCATTTATAGATAAATTTGAAAAAAATTACTCTAAAATAGATGAAGAAAAAATAATAATAACTGCAAATCTTCCATATATTAAAGACAATGATTTTTCAAATATGGATAAAAAAGTAGTTCTTCATGAACCAGCAGTGGCTTTATATTGAGGCAAAGAAACTTGATTTGAATTATATGAAAAACTTATAGAGCAAATTTTAGATTTAAAAAACAAAATATTAGCAGAAATTATTTTATTTATAGAAATATGATTTGATCAAAAAGAATATGCAAAAAAATATTTGAAAAATAAAAATCTTGAATTTGAAATATTTAAAGATATGATTTGAGTTGAAAGATGTATAAAAATTAGTTTTTAAAAAAAAATTTTTTATGTACAAAAATTCTATTTTTTGGTTTAGACAAGATTTAAGAACATTTGATAATTTATGACTTATTGAAGCTATAAAACAGAGTAAAAATTTACTTTGTATTTTTATTTTGGATAAAAATATTATTAATGATTTTTGATGATTAGAAGATAAAAAATTTTTGTTTTTGAAAGAAAGTTTAATTAACTTGGATAAGCAGTTAAAAGAAATCGGTTGATATTTAAGAATATTTTATGATAAACCTGAAAATATTATAAAAGATTTATGTGCAAAATATTCTATAGAAGCCATTTTTACAAATAAATCCTATTCCAAATATTGAAAAAATAGAGATTTGGAAATAGAAAATTTTGCTTTAAAAAATGAAATAGAATTTTTTAGTGAAAAAGATTTTTTACTAGTTGAACCTGAAGAAGTTGAGCCGAGAAAAGTTTTTACTCCTTTTTTCAAATTATGGCAAAAAAAAATAAAAGATTATTCCCTACAAGTTCCAGAAAATATAAAAAATATAATTTTAGATTCTGATTATGAAAATACTGAGACATTTTTAAATAAAATAATTTCTTGAGAAAAACATCCGTATTTTAGCTTACAATTCTGAAAAACTAAATTAGAAAATTTTGACTTTGTTCATTACGAAGATTTTAGAAATTTTTTAGATAAAGACTGAACTTCAAGATTATCTGTTTACATAAGATTTGGGATTTTTTCTATAAGGGAAGTTTATTTAAAAGCAAAAGATAAGTCTCAAAGTTTTGTTAGTGAATTAGCTTGGAGAGAATTTTGGCAACATATAGATTATCATTTCCCTTTTTCAAAAAACTTGGAATTTCAAGAAAAAAAAAGAAATATAAAATGGGAAAATAACGAGTTTTTGTTTGAAAGATTTTGTGAATGAAAAACTGGTTATCCTATAGTTGATGCTAGTATTAAGCAATTAATTGAAACAAATCGGATGCATTGAAGAGCAAGAATGATTGTCGCTAGTTTTTTGACAAAGGATTTGCATATTGACTGGAGAATTTGAGAAAAGTTTTTTAAAAAATATTTACTTGATTATGATGAAAATGTAAATATTTGAAATTGGCAATGGTCTGCATCTGTTTGAGCTGATCCAAAACCTCTGAGAATTTTTAATCCAAATTTACAAAGTGAGAAATTTGATAAAGATGCTAAATTTATAAAAAAATACGTGAAAGAATTAGAAAATGTTTCTGAAAAAGAAATTCATAATCCTACATCTTATAAATTAAATTATTTTTCACCAATTGTAGATCATAATATAGAACAAAAAAAAGCAAGAGAAATGTATAAATTTTCTCCTATATAAAAGCAAAAAAGACAAGCTTCCTTGTCTTTTTTATTTCAAAAATGTTATACTAAAAGGATATTTATATCTGTCTCAAGCAATATGTTTTATAAATCATATTATAAGAATTATAAACCAAATAATTAAAACTATTGGTAATAACACAAATCAAATAAGAACAAACATTAATAAAGCTGAAATTCAAGTGTAAAGCCAATAACTAATATTAAAATTTATTATTTCATAACAAGTTGCTTTAGTTTCTGGTTCTATATTGTTTTTTAGCAGTAAGTAAGCAATTACAAGTATTGCTCATAATAATCATCCAGAAAAAATATTTCACAAAAAATGTATAATTCAAACAAATTTTATATTACTTTTTTGGTTAGGATTTACTAAAACTTTTTCTTCCACTTTATAAATTGTTAGGAATTAATATAATTTTTCTTCTAAAAAAATTTTCATAGACTTCAACATATCTATTTTTGTTGAGACTTCTATAGAATATGATTTTTTTCATAAACTCAAAATAATTTCATCTATTTTTTTATTAACTCAAATAATTACATGAATTCTTTGCTCACTAGGAATTTTTTCAACGATATTATTTAATTTTATTTTTAATTCTTGAGGTAAATACTTTTCACTACTTTTAATATTAGAATTTTGTGTTTGAATTGGATTCACTTCTAGATTTCAAATATATTGCGATTTTATTTGTGTAAAAACATTTAAATCAAAGCTTTCATTCTCTATATAATAAGCTAAATATTCAAACATTTTTTTATACAAATCTAATTTCTCTTGTTTTTTTATATCAGCTTTTCCAAAGTCTCTTTGTTTTTCTAGCAAATTTATTTCATATTGAATATTATTAGCTTGTAATAGATATGAATCTGTTTTACTTTTTATATTAATTATTTCATTTTCAGTTAATGTGTAGTTTAAAATTGGATCAATACTGGCAAAAAAACCTGAAAAATTTTTTAAACTTTCTTCATAAGAAGTTCAAAAAGTCTTTTTTCAAAAAATATATAATCTTCAAGTATTATCAGTATTTGTTCAAAAATATGTATCTCAAACTATTTTTAATTTATTGTTATAAAAATTTATACTACTCCCACTATCAAAATTTTTATATCAATAAAAAGTTCAACTTATATCTGAGTTTGTTCATAATTTTATATTTCAGAGAATTTTTGAATATCATTTGATATCAACACTACTTCAAGTTTCTAAATCTCATTTAACATACATTCAAGATTTAACAACAGAATTTGTTCATAAATCTAAATTTCAATTTGCAACAATATTGTTTAAATCTGAACTTGTAGAAATCTTTATGTTCCTTCAAGATATACTTCAATTAACTTCAGAATTTGTTCATAAATCTATATCTCCTAAAACTTTTACATTTCATTTTATTCTAATAGAACTTCAAGTTTTCAAATCTCATTCAACAACCAAATCTCAAAGTATTTCAGAGTTTGTTCATAAATATAAATCTCCTTTCACTTCTAAA
>JBBILU010000011.1:0-22174 GCA_037444775.1 Candidatus Altimarinota bacterium | reverse complement strand
AGAGTAAAAGTTTTATCAAGAAGAAATAATAAAACCTTTTTATCAAAAATTGTACAAATTAATTTTGATTCTAAAATATTAGAAGTTAATTTAGAAACAAAAAATGTGAAATTAAATTGAATAAATATATATTTACCTTCTTTAGAATTTAAGTTATTAGAATTTTTCATAAAAAATAGATGAAAAGTTCTTGATAGAGCAAGTATTTATGAAGAAGTTTGGTGAGAATTTGATAAATATCACCTTTCAAGAACAGTTGATGTTCATATTTGATATCTCAGAAAAAAACTAGGAGAATCTATTATAAAAACAAGAAAATGAGATTGATATTATTTAGAATAAATTTTTTATGAAAAAAACAGCATTAAAAATATCTTTATATTTTAGTTTATTATTATTCATATTATTCCAAATATGATGACTTTTAAATATATTGTCAAAATATTTTTATTATAAATGACAAGAAATTATTAAAATAGAAAAGTTAACAACTACTTGATATTGAGAAGAAATAGACAATATTTTTAATACTTTAGAAATATATTCAAATAAAAACTTTTCAGAAAAAAAGTATTCTAAAGAAAATCTTTATTTTGATATTTTTTACTTTTTGTGAATATGACTAATATTTTTTATTTTTACTTTTTTTATATCATATAAAATAATTTCAAGAAAGTTATTTTATTTAGAACAAAATCTTGATGATATGAATGATTTCATAGATAATGCAAGTCATGAATTAAAAACTCCTTTAGCTATAATAGATAGTAGCTTGTGGATTATGAAAGAAAAAAAAATTTTTGATATGAATTTAATTTCTAAATCACAAGATGAAATTTTAGGCATTATAAAGTTAATAGAAACTTTAAGAGATTTATCAAATATAACAACAATATCAAAAAAACAAAAGATAAATATTTGAAATGAAATCAAAAATATAAGTTCAAAATATTTTGATAAAATAAAGGAAAAAAATATAAACATAACTTTTGAAATAATAGAAAACTTTGAGCTAGAAATAAATAAAAATTATTTTTATATGATGTTTTCTAATATTTTATCAAATTCTATAAAATACAATAAAAACAATTGAGAAATAAAAATATTTACTATAAATAAAAGTTTGATTATTCAAGATACTTGAATATGAATACCAAAAGATAAATTAACAAAAATTTTTAACAGATTTTATAGAGTAAAAAGTCATAGAGACAGAGAATGATTTTGACTTTGACTTTCACTTGTAAAAAAGATTTGTGATACTTACAACTGGCAAATTTTAGTGATTTCTGAAGAAAATATTTGAACTAAAATGATTATAAAATTCTAAAAAAGAGAGTTTCCTTGTCTTTTTTTAAATTACACTAATTTCATTTCTCCAAATTTCTTCTAGAGCTTCTCTTTTTCTAATTTCAACTATACTTCCATCTTTTCTAAGCAATAATTCAGCTGATTCTGGAAAAGAATTATAATTTTTCATACTCATACTTGAGTTATAAGCTCAAGTTCAATCAATTACAACCAAATCTCAAATATTAGCTTTATTTAAAAGTCTTGTTTCAATAGTTTCTTGGTCATATAATTTACAAGTTATAATGTCTCAACTTTCGCAACAGTGACCAATCATTACATATTCTTTTTTTTCTATTTCATCATTTAAAATATAAATTGGTTCTTGAACTCAATACATAGAAACTCTTGGCATATCTGTCATTCAAGAATTAATTCTAACAAATTCATATCAAGTTTTTCCAGTATCAACAATATCAGCAACTTTTGCAATAACACTACAAGAATTTATTACTAAATATTTTCAAGGTTCTACTTCTAAATGAATTTTTCTTCAAGTTTTTTTATAAAATTCTTCAAACTTTTCAGCTACTGCTTTTCAAATTTCTTGTAAATCTGCTTTTTTCTCATAAGGCATAATTGCCATTTTAAAACCTCCTCACATATCAAGAGTTGTAACTTGTTCAAACTTTTCAACTATTTCAAGTCATAAATTAGCTGAATTTACCCATCATTCTGGAGTGTTCTCACTTCAAATATGAATATGAATTTTTACAATTTTTAATTTATACTTTTTTGCTAATTCCTGAATTTCTGAAATTTTTTCGTGCCAAATTCCAAATCAAGAAGTTGTTCATCAAGTAGAAATTGCCTTAAATGCTCAATCTCAAGTTCCTGGATTTATTCTAACTCAAATTTCAGTTCAAGGAAAAATTTTACCAATTTCTTCTATTTGATGCAAACTTGTTGCATTAATAAAAACTTTTTTTTCTATTAAATCTTTCAAATTATTAGGTAATTCTTGTGTAGAAATGGAAATTTGTTCTGGAAAAAATCAAGCATTTATAGCTCTATAAACTTCATATTCACTACTAGCATCTATTTTTATTCACTTATTTTTAAATATTTTCAAAATATTTATTTGAGAATTAGCTTTCATTGCAAATCTAACATCTTTTCAAAAAGCATTTGGAAAAGCCAAAAATTCATCAGCTGTTTTTTCTAATTCTGCCTCACTATAAACATAACAAGGACTTCAAAAATTTTGTTCAATATATTCTACTTGTTCTCTACTCAAAAATCTAGGAGAACCAAAATCTAATTGTGTCATATTTTTAACAGTTAAATTATTAAATTTTTCTTTTTCCATACTTTCTTACTTTACATAATAAAATCATTCAAAAGTATTTTCTGCTGGTCATTTCATAATTACTGAATCATTAAAATCTCAAGACCAATTAATAACTAAATCTCATCAAGCTAGATGAACTAAAATATTTTCTCAATTTTTCAAAAATCATTGTTGTATTCAAGCCACAACAGAAGCACAAGCTCCTGTTCAACAAGCAAGAGTTTCTCAAGCTCATCTTTCATAAACTCTAAAATTAATTTCAGTTTTACTCAAAATTTCTATAAATTCAACATTAACTTTATTTACAAAATATTCTCTATTACATTCTATAGGAGCTCAATATTTATTTAAGTCAAATTTTTGTAAATCCTCATCAAGAAAAATTACAGCATGTGGATTTCACATACTCACTGAAAAATATTCAAAATCTCTTCAAGCTGATTTTATAATTCAAGATTGTTTTTTTCCTAATCAAATTCAAATTTTTTCTTCTAAAATACTAGGTCTTCACATATCAACTAATACATTTTCTCATTCTATTTCTAAAAAAAGAATTCAAGCTCAGGTTTCAACGGAGACTTTTTGTTTATTTGTTATATTTTCTTCTAGTAAATATTTCATAAAACATCTAATTCAATTTCAACACATTTCAGCTTCACTAGAATCAGGATTATACATTCTATATCTAAAATCTGCTATTTCTGATTTTTCAAGAATTATTAATCAATCACTTCAAATTCAGAAATTTCTATTACAAATTTTTTGAATAAAATTTGTATCAAGCTTTATTTCTAATTTTTCTAAATCTTTAGAATTAATCATTATAAAATCATTCCCTATTCAATGCATTTTTTTAAATGGTAGTTTTTTCATGATTTTTATGGTTATTTTGTATACAAATTCAAATATTTTTGTTATTTTCAAAATACATTTTTTCAAAATTAGTTCTTTCAAGAGTTCCCCAAAAGGCTGTTTTTACATCCAAACCATACAATCAAATTGCCCTTTTTAAATCTTTTATAGAATAAATGTTTTTCAACTCTTTTTGTAAAGTTTCTTTTATTTGCTTAATTCAATTACAAGTAAAATTATTTATTCCAATTTTTAAATTATATAACTTTTTCATAAATTATTAATTATAAATAATTTTTTAAGACTTCTTTTTTCTTTTCTGGAATTTGTTTTAAATCATCTTCTAAAATTTCAATCTCATTTTCTAAAATTTCAATTTGAGAAACGATTTGTTTTTGAATATCAAGAGGAGGAAGAGGGATTTTAACTTTTGCTAAATCTTCTCAATAGACATGTGGTTGAGCTTGTCATCTTTGCAATAAATAAATTTTATCTTGTTGTATTTTTAAAAAATTAAAAATAAGTTTAGTTGAAATTACATTTTCATCTTTTGAATTTATAGTATTACAGTCTGAAGCGAAAATGGGGTTTTCAAAATAACTAACAAATCAAGAATTAGCTCAAGAAGCACTTACTGTTATTATATTTCAATTTCTATTTGCTTTATTATGAAAATAAGCTGGTTCTTTTCATCAAGCTATAACTGGAATATTTCAAGAAATAGTTTTTGCTTTAGTTATTGAAGTTCATTTTTTAATTTCTGCAATTTCTCATAATTCAATAAAATTTGTGTTTCATCAAACTATTTTTTCAATTTCACTTTTTAAAACTTCAACTTTTTGCTTTTTTTCTTGTTCTTCTTTTTCTAAAACTTCTATTTCATCAACTATTTTTTGCTGGATATCAATGGGAGGAAGAGGAATTTTAACTTCATTTCTTAAAAATTCACTATTTAAACTTTTTCAAAAAGCATTAAATCATCACTTTTCTAAATCAATAAATTTTGAATTAAACAAATCAAACAAATATTTATTTAAAACTTTTTCTTCATTTTCAAGACAAAGTCAAGCTATTGCTTCATTTGTATAAAGATTTTTTCAAGCTATTGCAGTTTTTCAAATACTTAATTTAAAACTTAAAAGTGTAGTTCAGGCATTTATAAGTTTTACATTTGATTTTTTAACTCATAAATCAGTTATATTTTCCTTTGTTTCATTTATAATATTTCAACTCATTTCAGAAATTGAAACCCAACTATTGTTTCAATTTTCCCAATATTCATAATTTGATCTATCAGGAGTTCATCAAATTTTTACTTCACAAATTTCTCAAAGTTTTATATTTGGATATTTTCAAATACTAATTTTTTTTTTAATATTTGTAGAAATACTTTTTTCAAAATCAACTCTGTCAAAAGTAAGTAAATCAACAAGTCTTGTTCTAAAAATATGTTCTTTTAGAGTTTCTGAAATTTCATTTTTGAAATCTCAGAAAAATGCTTTATAAATATAAGTTGAAACTTTTTTAGGATTATCTAGAGTTTCAGGATCAAAAAGTTTTGTGCATTCATCAATAAGTTTTCATCATTGAATAGGATGAATTCACTCACTTCATTTTCTAAAACTAAATTCATAACCTAAAAATTCTTTTTCAGCTTGTTTCTCTCAAGATTTAACCAAAACTAAATTTTGATTGTAAGTTAAAACAAAGTATAAAAATTTTTCTTTTTCTATATTTATAATTTCTTCAAATAAATCTGCATTTTTAGCAATTTTTAATTTTTTAGAATATTCTTTAAATATTTCGTGATTTATAGCTTTGTCATTTGGACTTTTTAAAATAATACTTTTATAATCTTCAAAATTAAGTCATTCCCAAACATAGTTTACATATTTTGAAAAAACATTTTCTATATTATTTAATGAAACATCACTTAAATTTTTAAATAAATTTGAAATTTGTTTTTCTAAATTATTTGCAAAAAACTTATTTCTTTTTCTCATAAACAAGATAACTGTATTGGTTCAAGTTGCCATAAAAGTATTTGACCCCAAAGAAACTATTGAGATTATTTCAAAGTTTTTCAGCAAAATTTCTCTTGCTTTTGTATAAATTCAAGTATTACTTAAAATTGAACTCGGCAAAATAATAGATGCAATTCATCATTCTTTTAAAAGTTGTTTTGTTCTTTCTATAAATAAAGCTTCTATTTCTGAACTATTATCTGTTAGAGAATTAAACAATGCAAAATCTTTCTCTGCATTCTCTTTTTTTAAATTTCATTTAAAAGCAGAAACTGAATAAGGAGGATTTGATAAAACTAAATCAAATTGAGCATTTTCTTGTTTATCATTTTTATCAGAAATTGATAATTTTCATCTATAATCAGAAGATTTTTCAAAACTATCAAGTCAATCACCATGAATTACTGTAGCAATTCAATCTCAATGAAGATAACAACCAACTTTAGAAGTTCTAACAAGTCTATAATCTTTTTCTATTCAATAAGTGTAATCTTTAGCCCAAAGATATGGATCTAATTTCCAAATTCAAAATTGTTTTTTTATATTTGAATTATAATTATCAACATTTTTTTTATTTATTATATTTTGGACTTCTTCCATTGACTCAATAATAAAGTGTCCACTTCAAGCAGCATAGTCTATAACAGAAGGTAAAATATCATGATTTTCTCATGAATTAAGTTTTTCATCAATTATTTTTTCAATTGGTATTGATTTACAAATAAATCTTGCAATTGGAACTGGAGTAAAAAATTGTCATGCTTCTTGTTTTAATCAAGTTGTTAAAAGAAGCTCGAAAAAATCTCATAAAAATGGTTGTTTTTTTGAATATCTAAATTTATAATTTTGTAAAAGCTCAACTATTTCTTTTAAAACTTTTGCATTCTCTTCAAAAGACTCATCATCAAAAACTTCTTTTATAGCAAATTCATTATTTTTTTGTAGTCTTAATTTTGTTATATGATTTAGTAATTTTTGTTTTTCCTTTTGATCAGATATCAAACCTCAAAATTGTTTTTCAAAATCTTCATCAGAAAAATCAGTAACTTGCTTTTTCAAAAATTCATCCATTCATTTTTTATATAAATCTGTCAACTTTTTTTGAAAGCTTATATTATCATCTTTTCACTCAATCCATTGAAACTCTAATTCTTTATTTGTTCATTGTTTATCAAGTTCATCATAAATTTTACATAAAAAAAGTGTAAACATCTTATTAAATGCATTTGGCTTATCTGATACTGTATTATGTCTTAAAATTTCTAAAAATCTATTGAATATAATTGAAGCATCACTTTCTTTAATATCTTCTAATTTATTATAAACTAAAGCTTTTGATTCAAAATTATAAGCTAAAACCCAATTATCAAAAACTCAATTATCTTTTGTTAATTTATTCCATCTATTATAAAAATCTTCTACATTTGAAGTTTCTCTATAACTTTCTTCAATTTTTACTATTTCATTTTTATACTCAATTTCTTTTCAATCAAAATTTGAAGTATACAAAATTAGAAATTCTGCATTTCTATCTTGTTGAAAATATGTAAAAAGTTGATTTTTTTCACTTTTTTGCATATTTTTAAATTCTTTTTCAAATTCTCACCCCCAAGTCTTACATTCAACCATTAAAAAAGCCTTATCTTCTTTCTTAACCAAAATATCTAATCTTCAACTTGTTCATCTTCCAGTAGGATAAACTTTTTCAAGCAAAATATCTTCTGATTTATATCACTTTTCAAGTAATCTATTAACACACTCAAAAACAACCCAATCTTCTGGCTTTGTCATTTTTTGAAAACTTTTATCATAAATTTTGATTTTTCAACCAAAATAAATTGTTTGATTCTCAAAATCAACTTCTATAATTGTATTATCATGATATTTTTTAAAATAAACTCATTTAGAATTATCTTTTAAAGTAAATCAAAGATGAAGTAAAAATTCTTTTTTCATACATTTTTTTTATTTTTTAATGCAATCATTATATGAAAAAAAGCCTAATGTCAATTAGACTATAAAACTTTTATATATACACTTCAATATTTAATACAGCTTTTTACAAAATAATAACTTTTTTATTTGTAAAAACTTTTAATCCCTCTTCTCAATTTTCCTTTCAATATCAACTTTTTTTCACTCAACCAAAAGGCAAACTAGCTTTTGAAGCTGCAGTTTTATTTAAAAAAATCATTCCAGCCTCTATTTCAGAAGCAACTTCTAAAATTTCTTTTTTGTTATCTCAAAAAACACAAGCAGATAATCAAAAACTAGAATCATTTGCTATTTTTATAGATTCTTCTAAAGAATTTGATTTTATAACAGATGCAACTGGTCAAAAAATTTCTTCATCATAACTAAAAACTCAAGGTTTTACATCAGCCAAAACTGTTGGTTCAAAGAAAAATCATTTTCTATCAATAATTTTTCATCAAGTTAATAATTTTGCTCAAGAATCTACAGATTTAGAAACTTGCTCTTGAATTTCTAAAAGTGCTTGTTTTGAAACTAAAGGTTGAACTTGAGTTTTCTCATCCATTGGGTCTCAAACGACAAGTTTTGACATTTTATTAGCAATTTTTTCACAAAATTCATCATAATACTTTTCCAAAACTATAAATCTTTTTGAAGAATTACAAGTTTGTCATCAATTTCTCATCCTTCACAGAATTGCAAAATCTACAATAGAATCCAAATTAGAAGTATTACAAACAACAAAAGCATCATTTCAACCTAATTCTAAAACTGAAGGTTTTATATTAAATCAAGCCAAAGATCAAACAGCTTTTCAAGCATTTTCTGAACCTGTCAAATTAACTCAAACAATTTTTTTGTTTGCTAAAACTTTTTCACTAAGACTTGATGGTATAGGAAAATTTGTATAAATTCAAACTGGAAAACCTGCTTTCAAAAATAATTCTTCTATTTTCATTGCAATCATTGGAACATTTGAAGAATGTTTGTAAACAGTAGTATTTCAAGCTAAAATATTTGGAACTGCTGCTCTCAAAACTTGATTATACGGCAAATTCCGAGGAGCAATTCAAAAAATTACTCAAATTGGATCATACTGACTTTTTACTTTCATTCACATAGTTTCAAACTCTTCTTCTTTCAAAATTTCTTCAAAATTTTCACTAAACCATCTGATTAAAGAAACTGTTCACTTTAGTCATTCAACGGATTCTTTGTAAAGCATTCACATTTCTATAGTTTGTAATTTTGCAATTTCTAAAATATCATCTTCAATAAATTTAGCCAAATTCAAAAAAAGATTTTTTTTCTCACTTTTTGGAACTTTTTTCCATTTCAAATAAGTCTCATAAGCCAAATCAATTTTCAAGTCCATTTCCTGCTCACTAAAAATTGGAAATTCTCAATTTAATTCTTCTGTATAAGGATTTATAGACTTTAAAGTTGCCATAAAATAAAAGTTATTAAATAATTTTTCCATCAATAGGATATTCAAATTTCAAATCAATAATATTTAATCATTTTGAATTCAAAGCCTTCTCTAAAACTGAAGCAAAATCTTCTTTATTTTCAATTCTATATCATTTTGCTCAAAAACTTTCAGATAATTTTACAAAATCTGGATTATTAAATCAAAGACCAAATTCTTCAAATCAAGCATTTTTTTGTTTCCAACTTATCATTCAATAATTTGAATTGTTTAAAATTACAACAACTAAATCAAGTTTTAACCTGACAGCAGTTTCCAAATCTCAGAGATTCATAACAAGTCATCAATCTCAAGTTACACAAACAACTTTTTTGTCAGGATTTAATCTTTTTGCTGCCATAGCACTTGAAAGTCAAGCTCACATTGTAGCCAAAGCATTATCCAAAAGTAGAGTATTTGGTGCATTTGTGGAATAATTTCTAGCAATCCAAACTTTATAAAGTCAATTATCCAAAGTCAAAATATCTTCTTTTCACAAAGCTTTTCTTAATTCTACAACAAGCCTTCTTGGCATCATAACAGAATTATAATCTTCCAAAGAAAGATTTTGAGTTATCATCTTTTTTGCATAATTTCACTTTTCATAAATTTTTTCAAAATTCCAGTTTGATGAATTTATTTCAGCTTCACACAATCTCCAAAAAGTATTTCAAATATCTCAAATTACCTCCAAATCAGGACGATAAACAAAATCTATAATTGAAGAAGTAAAATCAACATGAACTAATCTAGTTTTTCAATTTTTTATCAAATTTGTAGGTTTTTCAATATTATCATATCAAACAGAAATTATTAAATCTGTTTCTTTTAGAGCTTCATGAATGTAATCTCAACTTGTTAGAGCAGCCGTTCCAAGATAATTATTATGACATCAATTTACAACTCATCTTCACATTTGACTTGTAAAATATGGAAAATTATATTTTTTTATAAATTCTGTTAAATATTTACTAATTCTTTTTCTATTTGCTCAAGCTCAAACCAAAATTACTGGAGTTTTTGCATTTGAAATTTCTCAAACTAAAAGTTTCAACATTTTTTCATCAATTTCAGATCTTCTTGAATAAGGAATACTATAAATTTCTTCTTCTCCTAAATCAATTTCTTCAGCCGCAATATCTTCAGGAAGCTCAAGATGAACAGCTCAAGGTCTTTCTTCTTCAGCAATTTTTATAGCTGAAGTAACATTATATTGCAAATTATTAGCAGAAATTATAGTTCTAGAATATTTTGTAACTGGTTTCATCATTCAAACAACATCAATTATTTGAAATTGTCATTGTTTAGAAGCTTTTATTGGTTTTTGTCAAGTTATAACCAAAACTGGCATTCATCATAAATTTGCATAAGCAACTCCAGTTAGCATATTTGTTGCTCAAGGTCAAAGTGTAGCAAGAGCTACTCAAATTTTTCATGTTAATCTTCATTCAGTTGCTGCCATAAATACAGCTGTTTGTTCATTTCTTGTAATTATAAAATTTATGGAAGAGTTTCTTAAAGAATTTAAAAAATCTAAATTTTCTTCTCAAGGAACTCAATAAATTGTTTTAACTCAATGTTTTTCAAGAACTTTTACAAAAATATCACTTGCTTTCATAATTTGTTTTCTTTTAATTAAATTTTATTTATTTTTTACTATACTAAGTATAGTAAAAAATAAATAAAGTCAAAAGTTTTTTCAAATTTAAAAATTTTTTTGACTTTATGCGATTATATAATATACTCCTACACGATTTTTATAATTTATTAGGTTCAAAGTAGAAAGTTTACCTATTACGACAAAGCTTTTTACTACAAAACTTAATAAGTTTTTATTTTATTTTTTAATTAATAATTGCTTTATGGCAACTATAAATAACGATTTAGTTCTGTTTGAAGAACTATTCAAGGCTTCTCCTGAGATTAAATACCCAAGAGAAGGTGATGTTATACCTGGTACTGTTGAAAAAGTAGAAAAAGGAAATATTTTAGTTAATGTTAATAATCAATTTTCTTGATTAGTAATCAAAAAAGAAATTGGTAATACTGTTGATTTACAAGCTTTAAAAACTTGAGATGTTATTGAAGTTATGGTACTTTGAGACAGTGTTGAAAGAGGTTTATTAATTTTGTCTCTAAAAAGAGCAAATCAAATCAAAAATCTTTCTAACTTATCTAAATATTTTAATTCATCAGAAATTATTAATGTTAAACCTACAGAAGCTAACAAATGAGGTTTACTTGTTGATATTGATGGTTTAAAATGATTTATTCCTGTCTCTCAATTAACTCCTATACATTATCCAAGAGTTGAAGGAGCTGATCCAGACAAAATTTTAGAACATTTAGAAAGTCTTGTTTGAAAAGATTTCAAAGTAAGAGTTATAAATGTTGATGAAGCTGGAAAAAAGATTATTTTTTCTGAAAAAGCAGCAATTGAAGAAACAAGAGGAAAAGCACTTTGAACATTAAAAGAATGAGATATTGTTGAATGAGTTGTAAGTGGTATATTATCTTATTGATTATTCGTTACTTTTGATGGTTTAGAATGATTAGTCCATGTATCTGAAATTGATTGGGGACATGTTAACGATCCTTCAAAATTTGCTAAAGTTTGAATGAAAGTTAAAGTTAAAGTAATAGGTTTAGATTCTGATAAAATCTCATTATCTATCAAAAGATTAAAAGAGAATCCTTGGGATATTTTAGCTCAAAAATATAAAATGTGAGATGTGATTAAAGTTCCTGTGTTGAGAATTTCTCAATTTGGTGCATTCTTAGATTTAGAATGAGGAATTCAATGATTAGTTCATTTATCTGAAATTAGTCATGGAGTTGTTAAAGATATTAGAGATTTCATTAAAGTTGGTGAAGAAATTGAAGCTAAAATTATTAATTTTGAACCAAAAAAGAAAAGAATTGGTTTATCTTTAAAAGCTCTAACTGAAGCTCCAAAAAGTTCTAAAAAAGAAGAATGAGAAACTTCAACTGAAGAGAAAGCTCCAAAAGCAAAAAAAGCTACTACTAAAAAAGTAGAAGAAAAAAAAGAAAATAAAGAAATTAAAAAAGAAGATTTGTCAGTTTAAATATTAATTTCTAAAAAATATGAGTGAAGTTTTTATTGATTTTGGAAGTTCTACAACAAAAGTTTATAAAACAAATGACGCTGTGTTGGTTTTGTTGAAAACTTATAGTATTCCAATAAAGAAAGAGATTGCAGAAAATAATATTATTTCTGAAAAAATGATAAATTCTTTAATTTCTATAATTAATTGAATTAAGAATGATTATAAAGGATATTCAATTAAAAATATTGCTACTGCATTTTTCAGAAAAATAGAAAATAGAAGACACTTAGTTAATAAAATTTTTTTAGAAACTTGAATTTCTTTGAATATTATTTCTCATGATTTAGAAAATTTTTATTTACAAAACTCTCTTACTGCCGAAATAAAAACTTCTTGAAATATATTATTAATGAATATATGATGAGGTTCAACTGAATTAGTTTTAATTAAAAATTGTAAACCATTTAGTGTTCAAAATATAAACATTTGAGTTTGAACTATAATAAAAGAGTTCCCTAGTATAAATATATGAAAATATTCTTGAAATGTTGATAATATAATAAATTATGTACAGTCTAATATTTCGGATTTCCCAGAGATTATAGATTTTGCTATATATTGAGGGTGAGAACTAACATATATGAAAAAAGTAGGCTACTTATTAGAACAAAATGATTTATTTATTGATGTTAATCATCCATTAAAAATATCAGATGTTAATTTCTTTGAAAATAATAAAAAAGTTCTCTTTTATTATGATATTGAAGAACTAAAACAAAGAATGCCTAATGATCCTAATTGGATGTTATGAGCAAGAGCATGTTCTGTAATTGCTGAATCAATTATAAAAAAGTTTTCTATTAAATATATAATCCCTTCAGATACTAACACTATTCATGGTTTTTTAAAAAAAGAATTTAGAACAGCAACAATTAGCTGAAGTTTCAGAAAACATTTAGAGTATATCGTTGAGGTAAAAAACTATTTACTTAGAAATTGAGTACAAATACTTAGTCCTAGATTTAATATAGCTAAGAATTCTTGAGAAGAATTCGTGATTTTTGAATGAGAGGAATGAAAAAGTCCTTTGGAACTAGAAGAATACCATTTGGAGTCTATTTATAATTCGGATGTTTTAATTGTATGTTCTCCTGATTGATATGTTTGAGCTTCATCTTTATTTGAAATATGATATGCAAACAGCTTGTGAAAAAGAATATTATTTACGGAAGAACCCGAAGAGTTTTTATTAAAAAATATGCCTCATGAACTTTTAAAAAGGTAAAAATATTTTAATAAACTTAATTTAAAAAGTGAGGATAAAAACTAAAAATATTTTTTGTGAATCTTAGAAAATTAAGAGCAAGAATATTTTTCAAAGATATTAATTTATCTTGATTTAAAATTTAAAATTAATTATAAAATGGAAAAAGTATTATTAAATTCAATGTTTGAAAATTTATTACATATTTGAAACAAAACTAATTTTTGGAATCCAAAAATGAAACCTTATATTTATGGTTCAGTAAATGGTGTTCATGTTTTTAACTTAGTAAAAACAGTTAATAAAATTGAAGAAGTTAAAGCTGAATTAGCAAAACTTTCTTCTGAATGAAAAAAAGTTTTATTTGTAGCTACTAAATTACAAGCAAGAGATGCTTTCAAAGATTTAGCAATTGAAACTGGAAATGATTATGTTTGTGAAAAATGGGTGCCAGGACTTTTAACTAATTTCAAAACAATTAAAAAAAGAATAGCTACTTATTTGAAACTTTTAAAAGATTCTCAAACAGGTGGTTTAGAAATTCTTACAAAAAAAGAAAAAGCAGCTAAATTATTAGAACTTGCAAAATTAGATAAATCATTTGGATGATTAAAAGAAATGAAACAATTACCAGATATTATATTTGTAGTTGATGGAGCATATGAAGCACAAGCTGTTAAAGAAGCTAGAGCTTTAAAAATTCCAGCTTATGGAATTGCTAATACTAATACTGATATTGATACTCTTGTAAATCTTATTCCAGCAAATACAAATTCAGTAAAATCTACTAAATATATAGCTTCTGAATTAAAATCTAGTTTCAAAAAAATTGCTCCAAAAAATAATGGAACTGTTTGAGAAAAAGCTAAAAAAATTGTAGAAAAAAAAGTTACTCCTACTGAAAAAATTGAAAAATAAAAATATCTCCTCTACTAATCCCCTTTAATAAAGGAGATTAGTAGAAGGATAGGTAATTATTGATAAACAAAAAATCATGGAAGAAAAAGACAATATAATTGCTAAAAAAGCTAAAAATATTTTATTCAAAAAAGCTCTTTGTTATTTGCCATTAATTTGAGCAGTAATAGTGTTTTTTATGGAAAAAGAAAAAACTTCAGATTTAAATAAACATATAAAATATTGATTTGCTATGTTTGTTGTTTATATAGTTTTAAATTTATTTTTACCATCTTTCTTAGCTTATATTTGGTTTTTTGTTTATATTTGAATGTCTTCACTTTTTGCTTATAAAATATATAACTGAAAAGATGTTAATATAAAATATTTTGATGATTTTGAAGAAATTATCAAAAAGAAAATGTAATTTAATTCTTAAAAAAAATTATTATGGAAATTACAGCATCACTAGTAAAAGAATTAAGAGAGAGAACATGAATCGGTATGATGGAATGTAAAAAAGCTCTTGTTGAAACTGCTTGAGATATGGAAAAAGCAATTGATGAATTAAGAAAAAAAGGTCTAGCTAAAGCAGCAAAAAAAGCTGATAGAGAAACTTTTGAATGAGCAATCAAAATTATCACAGATTGAGGAAAAGCTTATATAGTTTCTATAGCTTGTGAAACAGATTTCTTAGCTAATTCAGATAATTTCAAAAAAATGCTTTCTGAAATTGCAGAATTTTTAAAAGCTAATTGAGTAGATTCAAAAGAAGCAGCTCAAGAAAAAATTGATAGAGAATATTCTCTTGAATTAGGTGAGAACTTACAAGTAAAAGATTATATTGTTGTTGAATGAGGAGTTGCTTGAGCTTATACTCACTCAAATTCAAAATTAGCAGCAGTTGTTTTAGCAAAAGCTTGAACAGATACAGAAAAATTAAAACAAGTTGCAATGCATATAACAGCAGCAAATCCAGAATTTTTAAGTGCTTCTGATATTTCTTCTGATGTAATTGAAAAAGAAAAATCTATTCAATTAGATATAATGAAAAATGATCCAAAAATGGCTGGAAAACCAGATGAAGTTTTACTTAAAATCATTGATTGAAAAATGTCAAAATTTGCTTCTGAAGTTGCTTTACTTGAACAAGGTTTTGTTATGAATCCAGATATGAAAGTTTGAGATTTCATCGGAGATTCTAATGTAGAAAAATTTTATAGATTTGCAATATAAACATCACCCTAACCCTCTCCTCAAAGGAGAGGGAATATATAGACCTCCATAGTTCATCGGTTAGAATGCAGGACTCCAAATCCTGCGAGCAAGGTTCGATTCCTTGTGGGGGTGCCATTCGAAAAACAAAAAAAGATGAAAAAATTAATTTTTTCATCTTTTAAAATGATTTTTTGTTTACAAATTCAAAAATATCATATAATTAATCTACTTTAATTTGTAACACTTTTTTATGAATTCTATTTGAAAATTTTGACTTGGCTTAATTATTTTTTGAATAATTGTTATTCTATTCCCTGCTATTTTAGCATATTTAATTTGATGATTTTTTCTTTTTGTTTGAGCAAATTTAATTGCTTTTTGATGAAATATATTTTGAAAAAAACAAAAATGAGAAGATTATATTAAGTTTGGAAAATATAAAATTTATAGATAATTTTTTACAAAAAATCTCTTTTAAAAATTTACTTAACTACAATTTTTTCAAAAACCGTACTTGCTCTAACTTCTGGATTATACATTAAATAAGCAGAAACTGGAGGATAAGTATAAGTTCACTCAAATTCAGCAGTTGCATAATATTCAAAAATTTGTTCATTTCATCAAACTTGACTAGCAGTAGCAAAAACTCTATCTTTTAAATATTCTATATGATTCCATTCCCAACTATTTGCTCATTGTTTCACTGCTATCTTTTCTGTATTAAATGCAGAATTTATTACTTTGAAAGTAGAAGGCAAATAATCTTCAATTACTAAATTTCTTCTTGGTGCATTTTCATCAAAATTTGTTGTAACTTTTACTTTATAAAGTTTTCATTTTTTGAATTTATTATCTGTAACTTTGGTGAAAACTTTTGAACAATCTTGACTTTTTCAGTAATAATAATAAGAACATTCTGTTAATTTACTTTCATCAAGAACTTCAAAAAGTTCTCTTTTTACTTTCATTCAAGATTCATTTGCTTTTATCTTAAATTTATCAAGTGGATAAACTTCTAGTTTTAATTTAGAATAAATAGAATCTCAATGAAGAGTTGCTGTTTTTAAAATTAACTCTTTTTCATCTTTATCTAAAATATCTTTTAATGCAAATCTCATTTTTTTGAAATTACCTTCTTTTGAATTCAGAGAAAAAGTTTTATTTCTATTTTGAAATTTTCATATAGCAAAACCATAAGTAGAACTTTTAGAAACAGAATACTTTTCTATATATTTAGCAAAAACTGCAAAAGCATTATTTTTTGCTGTTGTTGAATAATAATAATTTTCCCAATCTAATGCAAATAATTCTCTAACTCTATCATTTACATAATTAGAATCGTAAGAATAGTCAAAAAGCATTAATACAAAAAATCATTTATCACTTAATTCATCCCAATACCGATATTCTGACTCCTTTCCTTTTAAAGCTGTTTTTATCTTTTCAATATTTTGATCAATTTCTTTTTTGTATTTTTCTTTATCTGTAAGAATTAATCAGTAAGTGTAAGAAATTAAAGAATGTCTTGAAAAAGCTGTAGAATCTATTTTGTCAGAAAATATTTTATTAATAAATTCTTTTCACTTTCACATTTTTGCAAATGTATAAAAAATATTTGCTTTATCATTAATATCTGAAATACTTTCTAGATTATTTTCTAGATAAGATTTTGCTTTATTTATCATATCATCACTAACATCTCATCACATTTGTTTCATATCAACTAATCTTTCCAAAACATATGGAGTTATATGCAAATTAGGAGTAGTTTCTCCTTGCCAATAAGCAAATCCTCATTCACTTGTTTGCATAGTTTTTATTTTAGCAATTCAAGCATTCAAATTTTCTTTAGCTTTTCACTTTTCTATAATTGGCATTAATTCATTCAGTTTATATAAAACGGCATTAGGATAAGTAGAACTCGTTGTTTGTTCTATACATCAATATGGATATTGTTCCAAACTTTGTGCTGTTTTTTCAACTCAATCAAGAACATTATTGGAAAAAGAAATTTCAACTATAGATTTATCAAAATCAGTGTTTTCAGGAATTTTTATTATTAAATCTTTAGATTCTTTTTGTTCAATATAATCGGATTTTACAAAATTACTTATTAAAGTTGGATATTCTTTTCTTGAAATAGTTTTTTCTAATTTATCACTATTATCAACAGAATCTCACAAAGCATAAATTGTATATTTTATTTCTTTATCAAGATCAATTTCAGAAGTAGTTTTCCAAGTTACAAATTCACTTTTTCAAGCTGGAACTATAACTAACTTAGTTTTTTCTTCAACTTTTATATCATTAGAATCAAGCTCAACTTTGAATCAAATTTCTTTAGCTGTATTGTTAAATAAATTTGCTCAAACTTCAATTATATCTCAAGCTCTATAAATCAACGGAGTTTTATCTTCAAGAATTACATTCTTTTTTACATTTATAAAATCCTGCGAATATCAAAAGAAATTTTCTTTTGAGTTAGCCAAAACCATTACTCTAAAATTTGTTAAATTATCTGGTAAAGTGAAACTAACTTTTGCATTTCAATTTTCATCAGTGATAACATTAGGATTAAAATATGCTGTATTTTTAAAAATATTTCTTGTAGAAACAGCACTATCTCATCATTTAAAACTTCCAAATCAACTTCAACCAACAATTCAAGGTCTTGAAAAATAATAATTTTTTAGCATTGCTAAATTTGTAAGGCTTGTTTGAATTTGAAAAGGCAATTTTTTATAAAATTTTTCTAAAGAATTAGAATCAATATTTCACATTAAACTAATTAAAGAATCATCAACAACCATAACTGTCAATTCTGACTTTATAGCTTTATTATCTTTAGATTTAACATTTATATCCAAATTAACTTGTTCTCTAGGTTTATAATTCTTTTTTTCAGGTTTTATTTCTACAAAAGCTTTTTTTTCAGTTTTATCTACAACAATTTCTGTGTAACCTACTTTATATTCTGGAATTTTTTCTTCTTTCACTTCTGGCTGTGGAAGAGGTTTAGTATGAGGATTTTCTATTGCAACAACTCAAATATAAGCATTTGGAATAAAGTCATCTGTAACTTCAATTTCTTTGAAGAAAATATTTGATTTAACATCAATTAATTCACTTTTTTTAACTCAAGCTTTTTCTTCTGTCCAAAGAATTTTTCATTTACTGAAAGGTAATCTAACAATAATTTTTGCTCTTTCTCATAATTTGTAACTAACTTTTTCACTCAAAACAATTACTTTATTATCAGAAATTGTTGGATTTGTAGAATTAGATCAGTAAACTAAAACTCATAAATTTTGTGAATTTGTTACTAAATCACTAATATTAATTTCTTTTTTAGAACTAATTTTTTTTGTAATATCCGTACATTTTTCAGCTTCTTCACTGTTTATACAAGCTTTGTATTCATATCAATAAATTTGATCCAAATTACAACTTTTATCATTTTTACATTCTAGGAAATCTTTTTCTAATTTTGCAGAAAATTTATAGCTTGTAAAAACTTCTTTCTCCAAAAGACTTTTTTTAGTTTTCTTGAAATCATCCAAAATATTTTCTAGCTTTATTTTTCAGAAATCATAATCAGATTTCAGCATTCAATATTCAAAAGAATATTCTCAAGAAGTTATTGGTTTGAATTTATAAACTAATTCTCAATCTGTATTTAATGAAAAAGTTTTTGAACTGATAAGAATCGCATCCTCAACAATTTCGTTTTCAATATTTATTGGTCTAGAATAACCTCTAACATCTTCTACATATTTAGTTTGATATTCTTTCTTTTTTATTATGAAAACATATTTGTTATCATAATATTTATCCCATTTAGCATCTTTTATTCATCAAACTATTTCTATTTCATCTCATTCTTTATAAAAATTATTTGTTGTTTTGAATTCTAAACTAGAATTTGGATTCCAGCTTTTATATTCTTCTGGTAATTTAGCAATTATAGAATTTGAAGAACTAATTTTGTCTCAAGTAGAATCAGTAACTGTAACTTCCACAATATATTTATAATCTTCATAATTTGATTCAAACGAAACAGGAATTTCAAAATTTGCTTGTCAAGAATTATCCAAAGTTCAGTTTCATTGTGTATAAAAAACTTTTTCAGGCTCCCAATAACATCAATAATAACAATCTCACCAGTAAGAATTATCATAATAATATTGTTTATAAACCTTGTATTCAAAGCTAGAATTAGCTACTTTTGCTCAGTTATAATATTCAGAAAAAACTTGTGCTTTTATATTGAAATTTCATTTATATAAAGTTTCCCGATAATTTTCTCACTTTTCAACTTTATCTATTTTTACTTTTCAAGAAGAAAGTCAATCTACTTTCAAAGAAATATCACTTTTGAATTTAGGATTTTTAAAAACTTCTACTTGAAAATTAACTTCCCCAACAAATTCTTCACCAGAAAATAATTTAACAAAATAGTTTCAAGTTGGTAAATCTTTTTTCAAATCAAACTTTGTATTTACAGAACCAAATTCATTTAAGATAACATCTTCAGAAAAAATTTCACTACTGTTAGAATCAAATATTTTAATATTATAATTTTTATCTTCTGGAATAGCAAAGTTGCTACTTTTTCTTACAATTCATTTTATAAAAACACTTTCTCAAGGCAAATACAAAACTCTATCAGTGTAAATATGAGAATAAAGTTTTGGTTCTTCCTCAATCCGTCTGTTAAGATTTAAAGAGTTTTCTGAATAATCATCTATTTTGTAGCCAAAATTCCAAGGAGCAATTCAAGCATTCCAAGTTGAACTATTATAAGTTAAATAATCTTTTGAAGTTGAAGTTACAAAAAAATTATTATAAATTCAAGAATAATCATAATCCCGAGGTTTTTCAAAAGTTTTTTCAAAAGCATTATCTATTTTATCTTTTAAATTAACTTTTAGAATTCAATTTTTATCAGTTTTTCCCAAAACTATTGCTTCTCACAAAACTAATTTATCAAGTGGAGAAAAATATTTTGTGTCATAATCTCAACTTCAAGAATTCCGAGTTTTTTCGTGATCTACGAAATTATTTATATAAGCCCTAATTTGCTGTCACTCTAAAGGGTTTCAAGCAAAATCATTTACAAAAAAGAATCATTCTCAATTTCTTGAAATCTTCATTGTGATGTGAGAATCTATAATTCAAAAGAAAATTGGATACTGAAAAGAATTTCATAAATTTCTGTCTTTGGTATCAGCAAAACTAACATAATAAAGTCAGCTTCTAGCTTTTTCTCAAATCAAATCAGAAAAATCTATTTTCTTTTTTATTAAATTCAAACTAGAATTTGAGTCAAAAGAAATTTCTTTTTCCTTGCATTCAAAAGTTTTTAATTTATCAATTTCATTTAAGAAAAATTCATTCAAATCTTTTTTAAACTCAGATCTTCCTTTTAGAATTTCTATTTTTGCATAAGTTTCATTATCTATTCTACAAATTTTTATTTTAGTATTATCTTGTTTAATATTATATTTTATTAAATCAAAAACTGGTTGATTTGTGTCCATATAAAGAGAAACTGCATTTTTTAATCTTAGTCCAAAAAATTTATTTTCTGGAGTTTTGAAAGTGAAACTTGTGTTTTGAACTTTTTCATCAAAAGATTTTATAGCAAATGAAGATAGTGAAATTGTATATTCAGTCAAAGGCTTTAAATCCAAATAAACTATTGCCTTGTTTTCATACAAAATTATATTTTTTGTAGAAATTTTTACTCAGTTATTTATTTTCAAAAGAGAAACTAATCTTTGTTTAGCTTTTTCTTTGTTATTTATAAATTCTAAAGTTCAATTTTCTCATTTATTTGTGTAAAAAGCTGTAGAAAAATCTATGTTTATGCTTGATTTAAAGTCATTTTCTACATCAAAAAAACTTCAAGTAGAAAATTTTACACTTAAATATTTATCAATACATTTTTTTTGAATATTATCAAATTCATCAAGAACTATATAATCTTTTTCAAAATCAGATTTTTCAAGTCTAATAACTTTAGAACAATTCCCTTCAGAAAGCATAATATTTTTTATATCAAAAGTTTGTTCACAAATTTTTTTGAATTCATTAAATTTAGCTAAATCAAAATTAGCTTTATCCTCAACAAGACTTGATTTAAAAGCCAAAATTGTTTCACAATTTTTTCTTGAATAATCTCATTTTGTCAAAATGGAATTTATTTCATCTAATCAGTTAATTGCTTTATAAACTTGGAATTTTTGATATCAAAAAAATCATCAGGAAGCCAAAATAATAGTAGAAAGAAAAACAATAACAGAAAAAAGAATTTTTCTATTATTTATAACTTTTTGTAAAAACATAAAAAAATAGGTTAAATTATAAAAATTTACTAACTATACGACTTTTTTTTAAGAAAAAAGAATTATAAAAGAGTAGGTTTGAAGTATACTATTTTTATAATAAAATAACAAATAACCTACAAAACTATGATACAAAAAAACTGAAAATTGCAAAAAATAATTTGATTTTTATGATTTCTGTCAAATTAATAACTCACATCAAATTCAATCTCAACCTTTCATTCTTTTCTATTCCAATTTAATCATACTTTAATTATCTCTTTATTATCAGTAAATTGTGGTAAATATTTTTTATTTATTTGCTCTATAGCTTCTTTTGTGTTTTTATCAACTTTGGCTTCTACTATATAATATTTGTCATTTACTGGAATAACTAAATCTTTTCTTCATTTCAAATTCTCAACTTCTGGATAATAATAAA
>JBBILU010000010.1:0-39278 GCA_037444775.1 Candidatus Altimarinota bacterium | reverse complement strand
AAATTTCTTTGACAAATAGAGAAAAAAATTTACTATTAGAGAGAAAAAAGTTTCATGAAAATAAATTTTTTAAAAAAAACTGGTTTTATTATTTGTATTGTATAATTTAAAGTCTAAGATTAATGGTAGAAAAGAAAGTTATTAAAAAAGTTAAAGTTTTGAATAAAACTGATGACACTCAAAAAAAAGTTGAGAACACTCGCAAAAATGAGAAGATAAAAATTATAAAAGAAGATGATTATTATTCACATATTGAAACAAAAGAAGATTCAAAAGTCGATGATTCTTGAAATAAAAAATTGAAAATCAAAAATATTAAACATAATGTTCAAGAAATTTCTTTGCTAGAAGTAAAAACTAAGAAAGTTTTTGTTGTTCATAAAAAAGATGATAACAAACCAAAAGATACAAAAAAGACAGATACTAAAAAAGTTTTTCATAAAAAAGGGGATAAAATTGAGAAAAAATCTTGAGAAGATAATAAAAAGTTAACTCTAAACAAAAAAAATACTGAGAAAAAAACAATAACTCCATATGTGGCTACATATAGACTTTGAAAAGAGGCAAATGATGAAGAAAGAAGTAAAAATCCACCAGTGGTAAAACCATCTTTCAAAAAAGAAGCTTGAAAAAAGTTGGGAAAATCTTATGATAATAAATGAAAAACTTCTAATAATGGATGAAGTTCATCTTTTGTTAAACAAGAAAAAAGAGAACCATATAGTCTAGGTAAAAGTACAAATAAAACAAGTAATAAACCAACTCAAGACAAAAACTTTTCAAAACCAAATGCTGGAAATCATTATCCTAAACTTCATGATAAAAATGAAAAACAAGATTCTTCTTCATCTTTTTCAGATAAAACATCTTTTTGAAATGATAAATTTGCTAAAAGTAAATTTTCTAAAGATAAAAAGAAATGATGAACTTCATTCGAAAATAACAAATATTCTAAATTAAAACCTTACGATAAATTTAAAAAGTCAAAAATTTGATTTGATGAAGATTATGAAGAAAAAGAGGTAATTTTTAGTAGATCTGTTAAAATAAATAAGAAAAAAGAAGAAAAAAAGGTTGAAGATATTAGACAAGATTTAACTTCTCGTGAATGAGAAATCGTTGTTGTGAACGAAATTTTGAGTGTAAAAGAATTATCTGAAAAAATCGGTGTTCCAATGTCAAAACTTATAGCTGAGTTTATGAAAAACGGAATGCTTGTAAATATAAATTCAAAAATAGATTTTGATTCTTGTTCTATAGTTGCTGAAGTTTTTTGAGTAAAATTACAAAAAGATAACTCTTCTTGAATTAGTGCAAAAGATTTGCTAGAATGAGATATTTCTTCTCTTTTGATTGAAGATGATTTATCTGTATTACAAGAAAGACCTCCAATTATCAGTATAATGTGACATGTAGATCACGGTAAAACTTCTTTACTTGACTACATAAGAGAAACAACTGTAGCTTCATGAGAAGCAGGTTGAATAACTCAAAGTATTTGAGCTTATCAAGTAGAAAAAAATTGAAAGAAAATAACTTTTCTTGATACTCCAGGTCACGAAGCTTTTACAGTTATGAGAGCTAGATGAGCAAAATCAACAGATATTGCAATTCTTGTAGTTGCTGCTGATGAATGAGTAAAACCTCAAACAATAGAAAGTATAAACCATGCTCGTGAAGCTTGAATCGGAATTATTGTTGCAATAAACAAAATGGATAAAGAATGAGCAAATCCAGAATTAATTAAATCTCAATTATCAGAACATTGAATTGTTTGTGAAGAATGGGGATGAGATACTCCTTTGGTTCCAGTTTCAGCAAAAACTTGATTTTGAGTTGATGATTTACTTGAAATGATTTTACTTGTTTCAGAAATGAAAGATTTAAAAGCAAATTATAATAGGAATTGAGTTGCTACAGTTATAGAATCCCATTTAGATCCAAATCTTTGACCTGTTGCTACAATTTTGATAAATACTTGAACTATAGAAAAATGAGCAGATATTGTTTGCAGAGATTCAAGTTGAAAAATTAAAATAATGCAAGATTTTACTTGAAGAAAAATAATAAAAGCTTTCCCTTGAGATCCAGTTCTACTTGTTTGACTTGATAAAGTTGTTGAATGATGAGATGTAGTTCAAATTATGCCAAATTCACAAATGGCAAAAGCTAGAGCTGATGATTATAGACAAATTATTGCTTCTCAAAAAAGAGCAAAAACTTCTTGAATAGAAGTTTTGATGTCAAGAATCAAAAGCTGAAGTTTAAAACAATTAAAAATAGTTCTAAAAGCAGATACAAATTGAAGTCTTGAAGCTTTAAAAGCAGCTTTATTAAAATTATCAACACCAGAAACAAATGTTTTGGTTATTCATTCTTGAGTTTGAAATGTTACTGAATCTGATGTTTTGATGTGTCAATGAAGCCAAGCTGTTTTAATAGCTTTCTCAATAGGAGTTGTAGCTACAGCTAAACAATTTTTATCAAATACAAAAATAGAATTTATAGGAAGTGATATAATTTATCATATTACTGAAAGAATAGAAAAAATAGTTACTTGAATGTTAGATCCAAAAGAAGTTGAAGTTACATTGTGAAGATGAAAAGTTTTAGCACAATTTTATGCTTCTAAAGAATTTATCATAATCTGACTTTCTATTCCTGAATGAGATAGAATCGAAAAATGAGCTAAAATTAGAGTTTTGAGAAATAAAAATAAAGTTTGAGATTGAAAAATAGAATCTTTAAAATTCTGAGTAGAAGAAATGAATATGTTAGAATGACCAACTGATTGTTGAATAAAGTTTATTTGAAATACTAAACCAGAAGTTTGAGATTATTTAGAAATATACAAAATTGAAATTCAAAAATAATTATTTTCTAATCTTTTATTATGAATATTTTAGAATGACTTTGAATGCTTGAAGAACTAAGTTATGAAGAAAAGAGTTCTTTTGCTTTGTTCTGTCAAGAAAGACATTTATCAAAATGAGAAATTTTGTTTAATGAATGAGACGAAGCTAATGCTGTGTATTTTTTGAAAGAATGAGAAATTTCAATTTATAAAAATTTAGGTTGAAAACAAGTAAAGTTGTGAAAAATTGTTGCTGAGGATATTTTATGAGAAATGGCAATTTTTGGTTGAACTTGAAAAAGAATTGCAACTGCGAAAGCTGTTGAAGATTGTGTTTTGATTATAATTTTATCTTTTTCAATTAAGGAACTTACTCAAAAACATCCAGATATTATGATAAAAATTCAAAATATTATAGAAAAAAGAATTTATGAAAATAAAATGTTAGAATGAAAAATGAGTAATGCTTAAAAAAATATTCGTTACTATCAACCGTTACCCCTATAATCCCCTAAAATAGGGGATGAAAAAAGAATATATTTTTGCTTTCCCCCTATTTTAGGGGGGTAGGGGATAAACTTAGGGTGAATAGTAACAATTATTCTTACATAATTCATACAATTAGTTATTATACTTATAAATAAGATACTTTATTTTTTAAAAATTTTTTATGAAAAAATATTTAATTATTATTGCTTTAGTTTTTGTTTTGACTTCTTGTTTTGAAATGAAAGAAAATGAAATAAATAATCCTTGATCTATCATTTCAGAAAATACTAATTCTGGAGTAACAAATTCCAAAACAGAAACAAATTCATGAGAATTATTAGATGAAGTTATTGTAGAAAATACTTCAACTTGAACAAATAACTCTATGAAAACTTGAACAGTTACAGAAGAAACAATAAATAATCAAACTAAAAAACCAGAAGATGAAAAAATTTCTGAAGAGGTTTTAAAAGATTTTGAATGAGAATTAGATAATTTGTTTAAAATGCTTGACAATGAATGAGCAAATAAAGAATAATATTATAGAAAAATTGCAAAATGGAGAAGAAATTTCTCCTATTTTGTTTACTGGACAAAATTTAGAACTTTTAAATTCCAAAGTATTTGCTTTGGCAAATGAAATTCTAGATTTTTTTTCTGTTCCTAAAGTAAATATTTTTAAACTTGAGAATAATTGAGAAAGCATAAAAATAGAAAAAATAAAAGAATTTCTAACTTTTTCTAAACTAATAACACCTTATAAAGTACAAATATTTATAATAGAAGATATTTCCAAAATGACTTTGCAAACAGCAAATAGTTGTTTAAAAATTTTCGAAGAACCGATGAAAAGAAATTTATTTTTTTTGACTAATGTTTGAGATTCTTCCGTTTTAGAAACTATTTTGTCAAGAGTTACAGTAATAGAAACTAGTTTCAAAACAAAAGAAATAGAAAACATGTTTTTTATCAGTTTGATTGATAATTTTGTGAAAAAAAATAATTTTGAGATTTTTTCATATTTTTTCTCTTCTAAATTGGAAAAAAATGAGTATATAAACTTCCTACTAAATTTGATAGTTTATTCAAGAAAAAACTTGCTTTTTTCTTCAGAAATATTACAAAGTATAGATAAAGATATTTATTTGATTGAAAAAAATAATGTAAATCCTAAATGAATCATTGATAAATATTTATTAAAATTAACAAAATAAAATGAAAATCTTTTGAATAAACTTGGATAAAATAAGTTATGAAACTTTATTTAATGAAATTACAAGATTTGAGAAACAAAATATAGTTTTTACTCCAAATCCTGAGATTCTTTTGAAAACTAAAAAAGATCTTGAATTCAAAACTTTGATAGAAAAAGCCAATTTTTTAACTATTGATTGAATTTGAATTTATATTTGATTCCAAATCCTTGATAATTCATCAGGATTTTTTATAAATCTACTAAAAATGCCTTATTATATTTTTAACTTATTTTTTAGAAAAAAATATTTATATGAGAAATTTTGAGAAAGAATTTGTTGAAGTGATTTAACTCTGGATTTAGTAAAATTTAGCCAAAAAAATTGAGAAAAAATAACTATCATAGATTTATATAATCCAACAGATTTGAAAAAAGTTGCTTCTCAAAAAAAATTTGTGGTAAAATTAAAAGAAAATTTTTCTGAACTGAAGTTTGATTATTTTATTTACGAACCAAGTAAAAAAGACTATATTATAAACAAAATAAAACTTTCTGATTCTAAAATAGTCTTCTCAACTCTTTGAATGAAAAGACAAGAAGAATCTGTTTTAGAAATAATGTCAAAATGTCCAAATATAAAATTATGACTTTGAATAGGTTCTAGCTTTGATTATTTTGTTTGAATGCAAAAAAGAGCTCCAAAATTCTGGAGAAATATTTGATTGGAATGGCTGTATAGACTTATTACCTGACCTCAAAAAATAAAAAGATTAAACAGATTATGGAATGCAATTTTTGTGTTTAGTTGGGAAGTTTTAAGAGAAAAAAAATAGAAACAAAAAATTTTTTGTTTCTATTTTTTTTCTCAAATATATTCAGCAAAAGTTCTTCAGCTTTTTTTTAGAATTGTTGCAAACTCAACTCACAAAAATCTCCAATGCCAAGGTTCTTCTTCATATCAATCAGTTTCAACTCATTTTTGGTAAGTATTGTGAAAACCATATTTATAAGCATTTTCATTTAACCAAACAAAGTATTTTTCAAGTTTTTTATTTGATAAAAAAGTTTCTTTATTTGTAGTTTGCCATAAATCAAAAGCAAGTCAAGATTGATGTTCTGAAAATCCAGCTTTTGCACAAAAATTGTCAGCACAACCTCAAGACTTTATTCAAACTTGATAATTATAGCTTCTATAAGCACTCACTACAATTATTTTTTCTCAAAAAGTTTCATAAAAATCTTTTCACATTTTTTGTAAAGCTTCGTTTGCTTCTTTTCTCAAAGTGGAATTTCATTTAGAATCCGTTATATAATCCGATTTTATACTAACTAGATTTTCTGGAATATATTTCAAATCACTAAAACTTACTTTATTATTAACAAATTTTGTTATAGAATTATCACTCAAAAAATCAAAATTATTTATAATTCAAAAATTTGTTAAAGTTCAAGAAAGAGATGATACAATTCAAGAACCTGATGAAACTAAACTTCAAGAATTTTCTTTAGGATTTTTTTCTTTTACTCCAGAGCTCGTAATAGTTAAAGTCGAATTCATCTCTATTTTTTTTGTTGTTTGAGTTGAAATATTTACCTCTTCTCATAAATCTGTTTGTACAGAATTGCAAGAAGAAAAAAGCAAACATATTCCCAAAATAAACCAATTTCCTTTCATAGTTTTTTTATTTAAAAAATAATTTTTATCTCAATTCAGCTCATTTTTTCTTAGCTTTTTCTACAATTTCATTAATTAAAGAATTTTTTACATTATCATCAAGTGTTCATTCAAGAGATTGAATATAAATTTTGAAACTAAGACTTCTTTTATCTCAAAGTTTTTCTTTGTCTTCAAAAATATCAAATAATTCAACTTTTTTTATTAAATTTTTATTTACTCATTCTATTAAAGTTTTTATAGTTCTTCATTTAGTATTTTTATCAACAACAAAACTTAAATCAAAATTGTTCATTTGAAAAGAAGAAACTTCACTTGCTTTAACAGTATTGTAAACAACTTTTTCAAGCTCAGAAACATTTATTTTGAAAAATCCGATTCTTTCTTTTACATCAAATTTTTCAGCAATTTGAGGATGAATTTCTCAAACAAATCAAATTTCAGTTCATCTTGCAATAATTTTTGAAGTTCTTCAAGAATGTGCATAACTTAACTTGTTTTCACAAGTTTCATAATAAAAATTATCTAATCAAAGTTTTTTTAATAAATTTGAAACAATATTTTGAATATCATAATAAACAATTTTTTCGTTTTTTACAATAACTCAAGAAAGCTCATAATTTTCTATAATTTCTGAACTTTTTTTACCCAAATTAAAAACTTTTTCAAATTCAAATAATCTTAAATCTTTTTCATCTCTAATATTTTCTTTTAAAGAAAGCATTAAATTAGGAATTAAATCTCATTTCATATGACTTAATTCAGAGCTTAGTGGATTTTTTAAAGAAACTAGATTATCTGTATTTCAAGCTAAATCTTTCATTAAATCTTCATTAACAAAAGAATAATTATACATATCATAAAAACCTATACTTGTGAAAAATTCTTTAGAGTCATTTTTTATTCTATAAATTGTATCTTGAATAACTGCTCCAGTATTGATTTTTGAAGGAGTTGATTCAACTTTATCATATCAAGTTATTCTCGCTATTTCTTCAGCAATATCTGCTTTATATTCTAAATCTTTTCTCCAAAAAGGAATTTTTAAATTATCTCAAATTTTTTCAATTCATAAATTTTCTAAAATTTCTAAAACTTCTTTTTCTTCATAATTTTTTCAAATAAGATTTTTTATAAAATTCAGATCATATTTTATTATTTTTTCAACTTGTTTGTCTTCATACAAATCACTATAAGCTTCCAAAGTCATATTAGAAAAAACTTTTTCTAATTCACTAACTATTAATGAAACTCAAGCAAGAGCCATTTCTGGAAGCAAATCTTTTTCAAAAACATTTAAAGAATCCGTTCTAACTCAATGTCTTTTTCAAGTTTTTCTAACAAAAGCTTGTTCAAAATGTGCTCATTCTATAACTATATTTTTTGTTTGGTTTGTTACTGCTGAAAGTTTTCAACCTATAACTCATCCCAAAGCTATAACTTTTTCAGAATCAGAAATAACAATATCTTCATTTGTTAATTCATATTCTTTGTCATTTAAAGCCAAAAACTTTTCTCAATTTTTTGCCATTCTAATAACTATCTTTCAAGAAATTTTATCAGCATCAAAACAGTGAGTTGGTTGTCCGTAAAAATAAAGAGAATAATTTGTAACATCAATCAAAATTCATTTACTTTCAATATTTTGAGATTTCAAAATTTCTTTTATATAATCAGGAGATTCTATATTTGAAACATTAGAGACTTCAAGTCCTATATATCTTTTTACTAAATCTGGAATTTCATTTTTTATTTCTAAGCTTTTTAAATGAGAAAAGTCTTTTTTCTCGTATTTATAATCAAATTTTTTTCAATTTATTACTGCTAATTCTCTAATAATTCAAATATGACTAAACATATCTGGTCTGTGATTTATAGCTTTGTTATCAATTTCTAGAAATTCATCATCTTTGTTTAAAACTTCTGCTAAATTAGTTCAAGTTTTTACTTCTAAACTACCGAAATCAAGGATTTCTTTAGATGTTTCAGCTGGGAATTCTTTATCTAATCAAATTTCTTCACTAGCACAAATCATACCAAAACTTTCAACTCATCTAATAGAAGTTTTTTTCATAACTGTAAGTTCAGTATCTCAATGCCAAAAAACACTTGCTCATATTTTAGCAACTGCTACTGCTTGTCAAACTTTTAAATTTGTTCCACCGCAAACTATTTGTACATCTTCTTTTTCTCAAACATCAACCATACAAATTTTTAAACTATCAGCATCTGGATGAGAATCTAGTTTTTTAATTTTTCAATAAACTATATTTTCAAAATCTTTTTTTTGTGAATGAATTTCTTCAACTTCAGCTGTATGCATAACTAAGTCTTTTGCTAAATCTTCACTTGTTTTTCCTAAATCTAGAAATCTTTTTATAGTTTTATAAGATACTTTCATTTTTTGCTTTATTAATAATAAAATTATGTTTCAGAATATAATAATATTTTGGGAAAAATCAAAAAATTTGTAATTTTTAATTCGTTTTTACTTCAAAAAATTTGATTAGTTTGAAAAAATTGTTATAAATAAGCAACTCTATTTTTTATAATTTTGAAATATGTATAACCTCACAAGGCAAGAAGCATCTGAAATTTTGGGAGTTTCTATCCGTAGTTTAGATAGATATATAAAAGCTTGAAAAATCAGAACACAAAAACAAAATAGTTGAATAGTTTATGTTAATGATGAAGATATTAGAATTTTATCTTGAGTTGATAAAAAAACACCTGAAATTATCATAAATAAATCTTCTTATAAAAAAGAAAATATTTTGGATAATGAAGATGAATCTTCTTACCAAATTGCTAAAAAAAGTGATTATGATAAATTAACTTCAACTTTTGAAAAAGTTTATACAGATTTGAGAACAGAGTTAATAAAAAAAGATGAAATTATACAAAAATTATCTTTAGAATTATGAAAAAATGAAGAAAAAGTTAATAATTCAGTTAGTTTATTAGAATTTAGAGAGACTAAATTATTGCTTGAAGAATCTAAAGAAAGTATTTGAAAACAATTTGAAAATGTTAGACAAGAAAAAGAAAAATTAGAAAAAAACTTAAAAGAAGAAAAATTTGAGAAAAAAGTTTTAATTTGATTTGTTGTAATTTTGCTTTTAATTTCTGGATACTTTTGGTTTATAAATATGTAAAAAATAATTTTCCTTTAATCCTCTTTATTAAAGGTGGATTGGCTCAAAAATATTTGTAGCTATTCTCTCTTTTTTGTAAAAGGGAGAATGCAAGAGGGGATAAGAAGATCCGTCCTCATAGTTCAACGGATAGAATAAGCCCCTCCTAAGGGCTAGATGCAGGTTCGATTCCTGCTGGGGATACCATTTAAATTAATAATTTAGATTCTAGAACTAAGTTATTAAAAATATTTTATTTATTTAACCATAATAATATGGAAGAAAATAAACAAACAAATAGCAATAATATGCTTATTTGAATAATTGTTATACTTGTTGTAATTATAGTTGGTCTTGCTTTTTATGTATGAAAAATAACTTGAACAACTGCACCAGTTGTTACAAATAATGATAATTGAACTTGAGCAACACAAGTTGCAACAAAAGATGTAAAAGTTACAATTATAAACGATAAAAGATGTTGAGATAGATGTAATACTGCAGAATTAGTTACAAAATTAAAAGAGATTCCAACTCTTAAAAATAATAATTTTGAAATGAAAGATTTCGCAGATGCTGGAATAAAAGAATTTTTAGAAAAGAATAAAATTACTAAATTACCAGCAGTAATTTTTTCTAATAATACAACTGTAACAGAATTAACTAGTTATTTGCAACCAATAAGTGATAATAATTACTCTCTTGCTTTAGCTTCTACTTATGATCCTTTTGTTAAAAGAAGCGATAGAGGTTTTCTTGTTTTAGATAAAACTATTTTGGCTTCTTTAAAAGAATGAGCTTATATTAAATGAAATTCTAATGCAAAAATTACTTGGTTAGAATATTCAGATCTTCAATGTACATATTGTATAGAACTTTACAAAAACGGAACATCAAAAGATTTGAAAGCAAAATATAAAGATAATTTAAATATTATTTTTAGACATTTTCCTCTTGATTTCCACAAAAATGCAAAACCAGCTGCTTTAGTAACTGAATGTTTAGCAGAACAAAAATGAGGTGAAGCTTTTTATGCTTTGATAGGAAAAGCTTTCTCTGAGAAAAAAACTGATAAAGATTATTTAGTTGCAGAAGCTGTTAAATTATGAGCAGATAAAACAAAATTAGAAAAATGTATAAGTGATTCTAAATTTTCTACAAAAATTGATTCTATTCAAAAAGCTTGAGCAGAAAACTTTAGAATAACTTGAACTCCTTGAAATGTTTTGATTAACAATGATACTGGAGAATATGAAATTATTTCTGGAGCTCATCCAACTAGTGAATTTGAAAAAATTATTGATTGATTAATGAAATAATTTTAATTTTAAAAAAATGAGAGACAAAATATTTTGTCTCTCATTTTTTATTTTGCTTTTTATGAAAAAAATATTATCATTTTGTAAATTTATAAAATAAAAAAATATTTATGATTTTCCCAAGAACTAAACAAATAATGTTTACAAATAATAAAGGTTGAGTATGAAAAACAACTCTTGCTTTTAATATAGCTAAAATGTTGGCAAAAAAATGATATAAAACTGTTTTGATAGATTTAGATCCTCAATGTAATTTATCAAGACTTGCTTTGTGAGAAGAATTTTTAGAAAAAGATTTAAATAATAAAAATGATATTTATTGAGTTTTGGAGTGAATAATTTTATGAGTTTCAGATATAAATAAAAGAATTCCTTTTACTAAAATTGATGATAACTTATTTTTACTTGAATGAAGCTTAAAATTATCTTGATTTGAGCCGTTATTATCAAATGGATTTAATGAGGCCTCTTCTTGACTTGCAAGATGATATACAATTACTTCTGCAATAGATAGATTTTTGAAAGAAAAATGACTTTATGAAGAAATAGATATTTTTATAATTGATACAAATCCAAGTCTTTCTCAGCTTAATAAAGCAGTATTTTTATGAACAGATTATTTCGTTGTTCCAATGATGCCAGATGCTTTTAATCATCAGTGAGTAGAGAATATTTGAAACTTTTTTGAAAAAGAAAAACAGACTTGGAATGTAACTTCAAGAATTTTATCAAGGACTAACAATATAAATGCTTGAAATGTTCTTTTATGAGATCCAATCTTTTTATGATATATAATAAATTCTTATAATGTTTATAATAAAAAACCTATATATTCTCAAAATATTTGGATAGAAAAACTTCCTGATCAAGTAAAAAATAATTTATCTTTAAAGCATTGTAAAAATTGACTTGTTGAAATAAGTTACAAAGAAGAAATGTGAAGGATTCAAGATTATTGACAACTTTCAACACTTTCTCAAGAAAATTGAAAAGCAATTTTTGAAATAACTGAAAGTGAAGCAAGGCTTTATTGAACCCAAGAGAATTTAAAAAGGTCTTGAGAAGAGTTTGAGATTATAACAAATAGTTTGATTGAAAGATTGAGTAAATGGTAAAAAATGAAAAAACTAGAAAAATTCATAGAAATTCTTGAAAAAATTTTCCAAATAAAATTTATTTTTATATTTGGATTTTTATATTTACTTTTTTATAGTTTTTATCCAATTTTGAGCTATAAAGAAGATTTAGAAAAATCTCCTTGAAGAATTTTTATAACAGACAGAAATTGAATAATTATCACAGATAAAGCAAAAAGTTCTGGATATTTTGAAAAATTTTCTTTTTCAGATTTTGAGAAAGAAAAAAAATCTCTTTTTATAAAATCTCTTTTGAAAATAGAAGATAAGAACTTTTTTTCTAATTATTGAGTTGATTTTTTAGCTAAAACAAGAGCAATAAAAGAAAATCTAGAAAATAAAAAAGTTGTTAGTTGATGAAGTACAATTACTGAGCAATTTATAAAAAATAAATATTTTAGAAGTGAAAAAAGAGATATAATGCAAAAAACTCGTGAATCTATTTTAGCATTATATTTTAGTTTAATATATGATAAAAAAGAAGTTTTAGAAAATTATTTAAATAATGTTTATTTCTGAAATCAAATTTATTGAATAAAAGGAGCTTTAGAAATTTATTTTGGTAAAACAAAAATAGAGGATTTGAAAAAAGAAGAGATTGTTTTACTTATTTCTTTGCTTCATAATCCTTGATTAAGTTCAGAAAAAAAAGCTTTTAGAGAATATTTTAAACTGGTGAAAAATAGATTATGATTTGAGTTTGATGAAAAAAAATTTTTTTCTAGCTTAGTTTTGGAAAAAAAGAAAAATATTGATAAATTTCCATTTGTTTCAAGAGAAATATTTTCAAATAAAAATTTAGTTTTGGAAGAGAAAGATTGAAAAATAAAATCAACCATAGATTCAAACTTATCAAGTTTTGCTTCAACTAAAATCAAAGAAACTATATTTTCTTTAAAACAAAAAAATGTTACAAATTGAGCAATTTTTGCAATAAATCCAAAAAATAATCAAATTTTAATTTATGAATGAAGTAAAGATTTTTATGGTAAAGATTGACAAGTGAATGTTATAAAGGCTTTAAGACAACCTTGAAGTACAATGAAGCCATTTTTGTATTTACTTGCATTGCAAAATTGAGCAAATACTGATGATTTGATTGTTGATTTAGAAAATTCTTATGATAGTTTTAAACAAGACAAAACTTACATTTCACAAAACTATTCTCTAAAAGAATATTGACTTGTAAGATTCAAAAAAGCTCTTTGAAATTCTTTGAATAATGCTTCTGTCAGATTGGCTTCACATCTTTGACTTGAAAACGTTTATGATTTTTACAAAAAAAGTTGATTTATTTTGAAAGAAAATCCTGAATTTTATGGTTATAGTCTGGTTTTAGGAAATCCGAGCATTAGTTTAGAAAATTTGGTTTATTCTTACAAAAATTTAGTTCCAGATTGAAATAAAAACAAAGCTTTGCTTTATGAAATTTTACAAAATCCTGATAATAGAGATTTGAGTTTTTGAGTAAAATCTATTTTGAATACAAGTATTTTACAAGCTGTAAAAACTTGAACAAGTTCGGATTTTAAAGATAATTTAGTGGTTTCTTATTCTCCAGATTTGATTATTTGAGTTTGGGTTTGAAATAATAATAATTCATCAATGATTTGAGTTTCTTGAATTACTTGAGCTGGAAATTTATGGCATTTTGTAACAGAAAAAGCAATAGAGCTTTGATATATAAAAGAAGAAAAAAGTTTTTTAGAAACTTTGCAAAAAGATTTTTATTGTCTTGATGAAAAATGTTTTAGAAAAGAAATAATTTATAAAAAAGATCAAAAAAAATATTTTTCTAGAATTGCTGACAATCTTTATTCTAGAAAAGATTTATTTGAGAATTTAAGTGAAGAAGAAGAAAAAAAATTAAGAGAATTATGATTTTATTTGAAATAAATCTTTGTAATGAAAAAATTTCTTCTGTAGAGATAAAAAATTTTTTGCCTCTACAGTTGGATAAATAATTTGGCTTCTGAAAACTTTTTTATAAAAAAATTTACTTTTTTCCTACACTTTTATATTTGTTTTCTTGATTTTAACTTTGAAAAACATAATATACAAAAAATTTAAAATAAAAATTTATGAAAATCCATATAATTACAATTTTCCCAGAAAGTTTTGATAGTTTTTTGAAAACTTCAATTATTTGAAAAGCTATAGAAAAAAAACTTTTTGAAATTTTTTTGTATAAATTAAACGATTTTTCTTCAAAAAGATTTAAACAAGTTGATGATAATGCTTATTGAATGCATTGACAAGTTTTGTCTCCAGAACCTCTTCTAAAAGCTATAAATCATATTCAAAAATGAAAAAAAATGAAAATAATTTATATGTCTCCAAGTTGAATGTTGTTAAATCAAGAAAAAGTTGAAAAATTTTATACAGAACTTTCACAAGAATTTATAATAATTTGTTGACATTACGAATGAATAGATCAAAGAATTATTGATTTGTTTGTTGATTATGAAATTAGTATTTGAGAATATATTTTAACAAGTTGAGAGCTCGCAAGTCAAGTTTTTATTGATTCTTTGGCTAGACAAATACCGAATGTTTTGTGAAATTCTAAATCTGCTCAAGAAGAAAGTTTTTCTCAAATTTTTAATAGACAAAAAGAACATCCTGTTTATACTAGACCAGCCATTTTTCAAGGCTTGGAAGTTCCAAAAGTTTTGCTTTCAGGAAATCACAAAGAAATTGAAAAATGGAAATTTAATAATTTTAAAAAATAATATGAAAAAGCTATTATTAATAATTTTACTAATATTTTCTATAAATATTTCTTTAGCAGAAGATAATTCTTGAAGTTGAAATAGTATTTTGGAACAATTTAATGAAAAAAGAAAAGAAATTTACGATATAACAGATACTCCAGAAGAACAAAAAAATCTTGAAAAAATAGAAAACACTTTAGAAGATATTGGGATAAAAAAAGATTTTAATAAACAAACCTTGGATAGTGTTAATACTGAGTTAAATAAAATAAAACAAACAATAAATGAAAATACTCAAAAAATTCAAGTTTTATCAAATAAATCTAAAGGAAGTTCAGAAAATATTATAAAAGTAACCGAACTGGAGAAAATTAATCTAAAATTAAAACAAGAAATTGCTTTTAAAGAAAATATGATTAAAGATTTACAGTCAACAATTAGTAGTTATGAAATCTTAGAAAAAAAATATGAACTTTTACTAGATCAATATACAGATACAAAAAAGCAGATAAAAAAAGAAAAATCAAATGTAGCTCTTTGGAATCTTTTCTACTTTTTACTAATTATTGGAATTGCTGGAATTATTTACTATACAAAATGATTTTTACTAAAAAAATATCCAGAGAAATACGAAAAACATTTTTTGTATTTTGATTTGGCTTATGGAATTCTTTTAATAATAGTTTTAGTTAGTTATACTTTTTCTATTTTTCCCCAATTATATTTAGTTTTGCTTTTTGTTGCTTGATCTCTTGTTTTAGTTCTTTGACATTTAATTAGTGCTTTTGTTTCAAGTTTTTTAATTTTTAGGAAATATAAAATTTGAGAAATTATCAAAATTTGAGATGAAACATGACAAATTGTAAAACTTTCTCCGACTTATACAACTATTAGAATTTCTAATGATTATTGATTTTTGACAAATAGATTTTTAAATATTTCAAATGACAGCTTATTAAAAGATAAAATAGTTGAAATAGAACAAGCAAATATTAGATGACACGATTTCAAGGTAATTTTTCCTATGAAAAAATGAATAAATTTTTTACAGATTGTAGAAAGTATAGAAAATGATATTCTATTAAAATATACCTTCCCAAGAACTGATAAATTAGATAAAAAAGACAAGGATTCTTACAAAATATCTTTCTCTCAAAGTAAATCAGAAGAAATAGAAGTTAAATTTTATTGGAGAGCTGATATGGTTGCTAGTAGAAAGCTTGAAAAAAAAATACTGGAACTTATCAAAAATTATTTAGATAATTTAGATTAAAAAATGAAAAAACATAAAATTGCTCTAATTTCTAAAATTGGAAATTTAAACCAAGATACTTTAAATGGATATTTTAAACTTCCATACGATAAAATATTTTTGCTTTATAGTTGATGAAAAAAACTAAAAGAAAAACTGCCAGCTAAGATTTCTATTGTTCCATATAAAAACTTAGTTGATTTTAAAAATCAAATTAACGAAATTTTTAGAAATAATTTGGAATATAAATTTATTCCTTATTTTTCCTGAGATTCTAATTCTAAATATGCTATAAATATTTTTAATAAAAGTTTTTTAACAGATATAAATCCAAAAATTTTTAAAGAAAAAGACTATATGATAAGTTTTTTATGAGATTTGGCTTATAGAAAACATAAGAAATTTACTTATAAAGACTTGATTTCTCAAGATTATGAAAGTTTGAAAGAAATAGTTTGAGAAAAATTTGTGCTAAAACCTACAAATTGAAGTTCTTCAACTTCAACTTTTAAAATTTCTTCAGAAGAAGAATTAGCTAATGCAAAAACAAAAATATCAAAAGTTTATAATTATTTGATTGATGAATATATTGATTGAAAAATTCTTTCTTTGGATTTCTTTTTTGATTGAGAAAGAATGTTTCTACTAACTTATGTTCATGAGGTTTCAATGATAGAATTACTTGACCATAACAAATTTTCTCCTGAATTTATAGCTAAGTATTGAGATGAAGTAAAAACACATTTTAATTTTATTTTAGCACTTAGATATAATGTTTGTTTTGAAAAAATTTCAAAAACAGAAATAAATTATTTATCAAAATTAAAGGAAAAACTAAAAGAAATTTGATATAGAGGAATAATTCATTTAGAATACAAATATGATTCTCTAAAAGATAAACTAGGGTTTATTGAATGGGGAGCCAGATATTGATGAAACAGAAGACTTTTTATACAAGAACTTTTTAATACAGATCCTTTAAAATTACCATATTATCTATTGGTACAAAAAGATTTTTCAAAGTTTACAGAAATAAAATCAGGAATTTTTAGATTTAAAGAAAAAAAAGATGATTTGAATATTGTTTGAGTAAAAACTAATTTTATAAAAACAACAAATTATATTGAAATATTAAAAAAAACATGAAATATAACAGAAATTTCTTTCTGAGATTTTTTGCTTAATTATTATAAAAAAACTTTTTCTATAAAAGTTAAAGATATTTCTTTTTATATTAGTTCATCAAAAGATTTCAATTTCTACCCTTTTTATAGAAACAACAACACAAAGTTTGATTATATTTTAAAATTAGATGATAAAAATTTTTCACTTTTCAAAAAAAAGAAGTTTAAAATAATTGAAAGTGTTTTTTTTCATAATTATAAATAAAAAAGCAAAAAGATTTATAATTGAAATTTATAAATCTTTTTGCTGTATTAAAAAAATTTGGACTTGACATTTCTTACGGTAAAGAAAAATGAGCTATTTTACAAAAAAATACTGTTTCTTTTAAGCAGTATTAATTATTATAAACATATTGTTCTCATTTTTTTATTACTATAAAATCAGGATTTTCAACTCTTTCCATATCTTTCATATCTTCTTCAATAATTTTCAGACTTTCAATTTCACTTATTTTCATTTTCATAGTTTCTTGTTCTATAAGCAAAGATCTTCTTTCTTTTTCAAGCTCTCTTATGTTATATCATTTTGTTGCATTAGCATTCAAAATCCAAACATAATATAATAATAAACTAACTATTAGAGACAACATTATTACAAATGTTGAATTTATTCAAGATTTCAAATTTTCTTTTTCTTTTTTTCTGTTTGATACAAATTCTCTTTTGTAATCATTTATAGTCATTTTTTGATTCATTTCTGGATTTTTTAAAAAACTAAATTTTTGTAGCAAATCTTGCTTTTGCACTTCTGCTTCTGGAATTAATTTTTATTTCTTCTGTGGTTGGAAGAATGGGCTTTTTTGTCAAAATCTTTAAAGCTTTTTTGTGTCTACACGAACAAATTATGTCTCTACAAATACAATCCTTTGATTCTTCTTTAAAAATATCTTTTACTATTCTATCTTCTAAAGAATGGAAACTAATTACAAAAATGTTTCATCAAATATCTAATAGTTTAACTGCCTGTTTTAAAGAATTTTCTATAACTTCAAGTTCTTTATTTACTTCAATTCTAAGAGCTTGAAAAACTTTTGTTTTTGTTTTTGGAATTTTTGAAACATCATCTAAAAAATCTGCAAAATCTAATGTTGAGTCAAATTTTTTAATTTTTCTTCTTTTTATAATTTCTCAAACTATTTTGTTTGTATTTGTTACTTCTCAATAAGAACTTAATATTTTTTGTAATTCTTTGTCTGTATAAAAATTTATAACATCTGATGCTTTTATTCAAGAATTATTGTTAAATCTCATATCAAGAGGTCAATCTTGTTTGAAGCTAAAGCCTCTTTCCGACTCATCAACATGCAAAGAAGAAATTCATAAATCATAATAAATTCCAGTAATTTTTTCTATTCAGATTTTTTCTAATTCACTTTTTAGATTAGAAAAATTAGAATTTATTGTAATAATTTTTACTCAAGGATTTTCACAATTTTCAAGTCTTTTTCTTGCTAATTCAAGATTTCTAATATCAGCATCAAATCATATAAAAATATCTCAGCTGTTCATTTTTTTTATCACTTCTATTCAATGACCAGCCATTCATAAAGTACAATCAACTATAATATTTTGTTTATTTTCAAATATTTTTATAGAATCTACTAATTCTTTCAGTAAAACAGATATATGTTTTTCTTCTAATTTTTTTTGGCTCATCTGAAAATGTTAAAAAAATGTTAATATCTAAAAAATGTAGTTTATTTATAGCTAATTTTTTTTATATTTTTACTTTTTTTTTGTTTAAAGTCAAAAAAAAATAATAAAATTAATTAGACAAAAGTGTTTTTTATTCTCTAATATATAAGCCAAAAAATAAAAGTTCTTAACAAAATTTTAACAAGTCTTTTTGCTAAGCTAAAGTGTATTTATTATGTATTAAAAAAAACTTGCTTTTTATAAAACATTACTAAAATAGTAATGTTTTATAAAATTATTAAAATAAATGATACAAATAAAAAATCTTGAAGCAAAAGTAAAAGATACAGATAAACAAATATTAAACGGAGTAAGTTTAAATTTTGAACTTGGGAAAAATTATTGTTTACTTTGAAAAAATGGAAGTGGGAAATCTACTTTGAGTGCAATTTTGGCTTGAAGTCCAAAATATCAAGTGACTTGAGGCAAAATAGATATAAACCACCCCCAGCCCCTCCTTCCTAAGGAGGGGGGAGAAGATGTTTTAGAGAAACATCTCTACAAAGAAAATCTTCTTGAAATGTCTCCAGAAGAAAGAAGTAGAGCTTGAATATTTTTAGCATTTCAAAATGTTCCAGAAATTCCTGGCATTAAGCTAAGTGAATATTTGAGAACTATTTATAATATTGCAATGACACCTCAATCTAACTCTCTTCAAAGTGGAGAGAGTATGACAACAGACAAAAGTGAGTTTAAATGACTTTCTCCATTTTTATTTAAAAGATTTATCAAAAAATATTTAGCTGAACTAAGTATTGATGAAAAATTTTTAGACAGAGATTTGAATGTTGGTTTTAGCTGATGAGAAAAAAGAAAAATAGAGATTTTACAAATGAAACTTTTGCAACCAAAATATATTATTCTTGATGAAATAGATTCAGGTCTTGATTTGGATGCTTTCAAAACTGTTGCCAAAATGTTACAATCTCTTTCAACTTCAGAAAATACTTTTATCATAATAACTCATTATTTTACAATTCTTGATTATTTAGAAGTTGATGAAGTATTTGTTATGAAAGACTGAGAAATAGCTCAATCTTGAGGGAAAGAGCTTATTGATGAGATTAAAAAAGAATGATTTAATTAAAAAAATACTATGCAAGAAGAACAAAAATCAACCGTTACTACGAGCTGAACTTGGGATTTCTCAGATGATATTTCATATTCTTCAAAATCTTTGCAAGGAATAAATGAAACTGTTGTAAGACAAATTTCAGCTTCTAATGAAGAACCAAAGTGGATGCTGGAATTAAGACTAAAAGCTTTGAAAATTTTTCAAGAGAAAGAAATGCCAAAATGGTGACCAAATCTTGATAAGTTAGATTTGGATAGTATTTATTATTATGCAAAGCCAGAATGAGCTTGAAATAATAAAACTTGGGATGATGTTCCTGAAAATATCAAAAGAACTTTTGATAAACTGTGAATTCCAGAAGCAGAAAAAAAATCTTTGGCTGGAGTTTGAGCTCAATATGATAGTGAAACTGTATATCATTCTTTGAAAGAAGATTTGGTTAAAAAATGAGTTATTTTTGATGATATGAGTCATGCTTTGAGAGATTCAAATTTAGAACCAATTATTAAAAAACTTTTTTCTAAAGCTATTCCTTTGGCTGATCACAAATTTGCCAGTTTGCATTATGCTGTTTGGAGTTGATGAACTTTTATGTATGTTCCAAAATGAGTGCAGATTTCTGAACCTTTGCAGTCATATTTTAGAATGAATGTAAAATCTGGAGGACAATTTGAACATACTATGATTATTTTGGAAGAAGATTCTTCAGCTCATTATATTGAATGATGCTCTGCTCCAAAATATGATGAAAATTCTTTACATGCTGGTTGAGTAGAAATTTTTGTTGGAAAAAATGCTCACATGAGATATTCTTCAGTGGAAAACTGGAGTTTGGATACTTTTAATTTGAACACAAAAAGAGCTATTGTAGAAGAATCTTGATATATGGAATGGGTGTGAGGAAATCTTGGAAGCAATACTACAATGCTCTATCCTTGTACTGTTTTGAAATGAGATAATTCAAAAGCTGATCATCTTTGAATTGCACTTGCAAGTAATTGACAAAATCAAGATACTGGAGCAAAAGTTATTCACATCTGAAAAAATACAACAAGCAATATTATCAGTAAATCAATTTCTAAATGAACTGGAATAAATACTTATAGATGACTGGTTGAAATAAAAAAATCAGCTATAAATTCTACTGTAAAAATAGATTGTGATTGACTTCTGATTGACAAAAATTCTGTAAGTAATGCTATTCCTACCATAAAAGTTGGAAATTCATCTTCTATAGTAGCTCATGAGGCCAGTGCGGGGAAAATAAATGAGAATGATTTGTTTTATTTGCAAAGCAGAGGAATTTGAGAATCTGAAGCAAAAGCTATGATTGTAAATGGTTTTATTTCTCCAATTATGAAAGAACTTCCTCTTGAATATGCTAGTGAGATGAATGTGCTTATTTCCATGGAAATGGAAGGAGGGATTTAGATTTTTTTTGAGAAAAAATTTACAAATAATGTTAAATATCTGTAGTATAATGCATATATTTAACATTATTCCTGACTTCAAGAGATTGTGTCTATGCATAAAAGTTAAAATGACTCCAATTTTTTTACATTTATTTTTGAAAAAAATTTTTTTTGCATATAATCAGCTAAAATTTAATTTTTAATAAAAATTTATGGAATTTAAAGATATGAGTTTAGAGGAATTAATTTCTGTTATTGATTCTGGAAAAACAACAAGTGAAGAAGTTTATGAATATTTTCTAAAAAGAATAAAAAAATATGATCCTAGTCTAAAGGCTTTTTTAAGTATTAATAAAAATTGATTTAATAAAGAAAATAAAGATAAAAAATTGAGGTGATTACCTATTTGAGTAAAAGATATTTTTTCTGAAAAAGGAGTTATTACAAGTTGAGCTTCAAAAATGTTAGAAAATTTCAAACCTCCATATAATTCAACTATAATAGAAAAACTACTTGAAGAATGAATGAGTTCAATTTGAAAAACAAATATGGACGAATTTGCAATGTGAGGTTCTTGAGAAAATTCTTCAGTTCAAATAACAATAAATCCATGGTGAAAGAATAGAATTCCTTGAGGTTCTAGTTCCTGATCTGCTGCTTCTGTTGCTGCTGGACTTATTCCAGCATCACTTTGAACTGATACAGGTTGAAGTACAAGACAACCAGCATTTTTATGTTGAATAGTTTGATTTAAACCAACTTATTGAAGAAATTCTAGATATTGAATTCATGCTATGGCTTCAAGTCTTGATTGTCCAGCTACTTTTACAAAAACTGTTCGTGATGCTAGTTTGCTTTATGAAATAATGAACTGAGAAGATTCAAAAGATACAACAACAATTCCTTGAAAAGATTTGATTAATCCACAAATTTGGGAAACTTCAAACTTGAAATGAAAAAAAATATGAATTCCTAGAGAATATTTTGAAGAATGACTTGATCAATGAGTTAAAAAAACTGTTTTAGAAGCAATTGAAAAAATGAAAGAACTTTGAGCTGAAATAAAACATATTTCTCTTCCAATGACTAAATATTGAGTTACAACTTATTATATTTTAATGCCAGCAGAAGTTACTACAAATTTGGCTAGATTAGATTGACTTAGATATTGACATGTTTCTCAAAAACCATATCAAAATATTGAAGAATTTTATATAAATAATAGATGAGAATGACTTTGAAATGAAGTTAAAAGAAGAATTATAATTTGAAATTATGTACTTTCTGCTTGATTTTATGATGCTTATTATATAAAAGCTGCTCAAATAAGAACTCTTATAATAGAAGATTTTAATAAAGCTTTTGAAGAAGTTGATGTTATTGTAGCCCCAACTTCTCCAGAAGTTGCTTGGAAAATTTGAGTAAAATCAGATGATCCTTTGAAAATGTATTTAGCTGATGCATATACAATTCCTGCAAGTCTAGCTTGACTTCCTTGAATAAGTATTCCATGTTGATTTGCTGAAAGTTCTGATGATGAAAAAGAAATTTTACCAGTTTGAATTCAAATTTTAGCACCTAGATTAAAAGAAGAATCTCTTTTTGAAATAGCTAATGTTTATGAAAAAGCTACAAATTGGAGAGAAAAAATGATTCCAAAAGGTTTTGAGTAAAAATTAAAAAATATTTATGAAAAAAATAATAATTTTAGCACTACTTACATTTTTGCTAAGTTCTTGTTTATCAAATCCAAAAGATGTTGAACAAGCTAAAAAAGATCTTTGAGTTATAGAATCAAGTTCCTCGGAAGTTGATGAATGAAGTAATATTATAGCAACTGAAGATTTCCAACTTGATGAGAAAAAAGATATTGAATTAAACTATTTAGATCAAAATAAATTTATAGAACTTGATGAAATTAATTATGATAATTTTTTGAAATGAAGTGCAAAAATAACTTGAAAAACTCTTACAAATGTTGATAAAATAGATGTTTTGTTTTCAAATAAAGAATCTGGTTTGCCAGATGATCCTTTTACTTTGAAACAATTCAAATCTGGAGATTCTAGTTTTTCTTATAATGCTAGTAGAAAGTATGATGTTATTTGAGATTGAGAAAATAAATATATTTTTACAGCTTATTCATGAAATGAAAAGTCTAGTTTAGAATTAATTATTAGAATTCCAAAAGGAGAAGAACTAACTTTTTCATGAACAACAGAAAGTTGAAGTTTGGAGGCTAAAGATATAATTATTGACATAAAAGAAGTTGAAAAAAAATTGGGAGAAAATAATGAATTTGGCTATATTCAAAAAATTTCAGATACAAGTTTCACATATTCTGATATTAAGTGATTAGAAATTAAACAAAAAGAAAGTTTGAATGTAACTTGTGAAAATATCACAGAATTTCTAAGTAGTAATTTAAAAACTTATTTTTACTGGAATACTTGTAGAGATATTGTAGATGGGAAATGAATTAGTGTTTATGTAGTAAGATTATCCAATGAAAATTATATTTATGAAAAACATTATATAAATTCTTCAGAAAATCTTTATTGAGTTTATGAAATAGAAAAATGAATTTGAGTAACAAAAGAAAATTTAGCAGATAAAAATAATGAATTAAAAGCAAAAAACGAATGAAATGTTTGAATTACTGTTACAGATAATTTATTCAGAAAAATAGGAAATTAAAAAAATGTTTTATATAAAAATGTGTAAGTTTAAATTATAAAAAAGTTTTTTTTTAAAAAAAATCAAGCATATCAGCTTGATTTTTGTTTTTTCCCTTTGTTTAGAAACAAAGTAAATATTTTTTTATAATGAAGCAAAAAAGAATCGCATTTTTTTGACATATCTATTTTTATATGATAGCATTATTATGACTTTGAGAGATTGTCCTATGCATAAAAGTAGAAATAGCTTTAAATAAGGTTTTTAAAAAAAATAGGAATGTTGTGTCCATGATTTTTTGAATTGGCTCTAATAAGCCATTTATTCAAAAAAAACCCTTGAAGTCAGGTTAAAAAGAATCGCATTTTTTTTGACATATCTATTTTTATATGATAGCATTATCATTATTTTTAATTCTTTAATTTTTAAAACTTATGTTTTTTACACAAAATAGAAAATATCAAAAAATTGCATATTGAGTCGCATTATTTTTTATTGTAGCTTTTGCTTTTTTTATTTTCAAAACCCTTTTTGAGAAAAAAGAAAATATTCCAACATTAAATAGTCCTATTGAAAAGAAAGAGAATATTTCTTGAGAAAAAAATAAAACAAAAGAAATACATACTGATATAGTTTCTGATTATATAGAAAATCTATGGTGAGATGAAAAAACAATAATTTCAAACTTTTGAGATGTTTTTTCTTCTTGAAATCTTATACAGCTTCATAATTCATTACAAAAAAATAATTATAATGAAGCAAAAATTATTATTTCTAGTATGTTAAAAGATCCTGCCTTAGAAAAAAACACTGAAGCAATCCCTAAAATTATTGCTTTGAAATACATTAAAATATGGGCAATACTTAATAAATGAAATTATTTTTATGAAGAAGAAACTTCTTCTAAAGAAGCAATAGAATTATTAGAAGAGATAAAAAAAACTCATCCAAGCATTGCATCTTCCTTTTATAGTAATTATTATCTTGGTTATGCAAAAGAAATTATCAAAGATTTCTCTTGAGCTCTCAATTCATATAATGCATGATTAAGTATAAAAAATCTTGATTCACAAAAAACCTCTCTCTTATTGAATCAAATAGGTCATGTGTATGATTTAAAATGAGAACTATGACAAGCCTATGAATACTATTATAAAGCATACAATCTTAATAAACAAAATTATGCCTCTTCTTTAAATATAGCAAGATATTTAGTAAGAAAATGAAAGTATGCAGAATCTAAAGAATTCTTAAATAATTCCTTGAGGACTTCTTCAAATTCATTAAAAGCTGAAATCTACTATATGCTCAGTGAGATAGAATTAAAAACTTGAACTTGAAGTGACTCTATTTGAAAATCATTAGATTATGCCAATAAATCTATTGAATCATTTCCTGATTATCCAATGTGATATATAGGAAAAGCATTTGCTTATTATCTCTATAATGACTCCAAATATAATTCTCAAATTGAAGAAAATCTTTTAAAAGGTATTCAGCTAAATCCAAATTCTTATTTAGCTTACAGATACTATGCATTATATTTATTTGATTCATTTAATTTTCATTGAGCAAGTTCTTTTCTATCAAAATCTAATGATGTAATAGCTACTGATATGATTCTTATGGAAAATGAAAGAAAAGATCAAATAAATCTGAACATTTCATTAATTCAATCTTTTTTAATTCTTGATGCAATCAAAAAAGAATGAGTCCAAAAAAATCAAGAATTAATAAAACAGTTTGTTACTAATTCTTCTTTTGAATATTTTGTAAATATTCAAAATGCAAGAAACAACAAAGGAGTTCTTTCAAACTTTTTACTTCCTAATTAAATTTTTATATGAATTATTATAAAGTTATTTTTCTTTCTTTTTGTAGTATTGTGTCTTTTTCTTTTTACATAAATTATACATTTGCATCATCCAATTCCTCACCCACTGCAGTTCAATGAACGGAAGGAGAAGTATGACAAAAGTGAACATTTAGATTAAATGATGAAATAGAAATTAGTTATTCACATACATCTAATAATCCAGCAGATGTAGAATATTGGGTAAATGAAGCAAAAAATAGAAATCTCACAGCTGAAGAACTTTTTCAAATGGTTTCTGATTCAGCAAATACACATGGAGTTTGAACAGTAAGTAGCAATTGAGTAGTTTGTTCTAACTGACTTGAAATGTCAATTAATACTAGAAATTCTTCTTCAAATTGAAGTAGAACACCTCCACCTACACCTCCACCTCCAGAACCACCATCTTGCAGATATACTGCTTCTTGGACAGAAAGATGGAGTGATTGCAAAATTTCTTCTAATTGGACAAATGAATGAAAAATCTCTTGTAAACAAGAAACCATTTACACAAGGGTCAGAAAAACATTACCAAGACGGAATTGTCCAAAGGACAGAAAAAAACCTAGTAAAAAAACAAATATAAAAACATTTAGTATGGACATTAGTAATCCAATTACTATTGCTAATAACGATAATGTTTTTGCAGATAATAATTGAACACATAAAATAAGAGTTAATATTTCATGAACTACAAATGAATGAAAACCAGTAATTTGACTTGTTGGAACTAAATATGCAAAAATTTCAGATATCTCAGATGTTTCTTGATTAAAAGCAAATAGAACTAATAATACATGAGATAATGCACTCAATTTTTGAGAAGTAAGCAGTACAGATATTCATTGAAGTGGAAATAATTTTTATTTTGAGATATCTAAAATAAAGTCATTTGCACCACTAAAAACTGGTTCAGGAAAAATAAAGCTGAAACTCAATGGAACAGAAATAACTCTCGATAATGTGAACTATAATTTCAAAAAACCCTATACATGAATAATTAAAGTTTTTGATATTGATAAAAATAATCGGGAATGAAAAGTTGATATTTGAACTACAAATATTTTAAAATTAATTTCTAGCTGAAGTTTGGCAGTAAGTAATTTTAAAGTTGAAGACTTCTCTAGTAAATTAAATGTATGAACAAATGATATTTCTATAGTTTCAAGCACAGTCAGTGGTTCGACCCTAGATAAAAAAGATTGAGTAATCTTTTATTCAACACTCAATACATCTAAAACAGCCTCACAAATAAAGCAAAATCCTATCCTAAAAATAGATAAGCCTATTATTAGTTATGATTTTTGAGGGAAAAAAGTCTCATATTATTTAACTAATAGCACTGATCCTTTAAGCACGACTCCATTAATGACAAATTATTGAAAATCTTTTATTTGAGTTAAAATACTCTGAGTTTCTCAAGTTATTTGAAAACAACAAGAATTATGAAAAGATATTAACTTTTCTGCAATTGATATGGGAGATGCAAGAAGTAAGATAAGAAAAAATGCTTTTATGTTTACCAAATCTATTCCTTCAAATACAATAGTAAACTGAGTTTATTATTTTGAATGAAACAAAAAAATATCTGAAATTGACCTCAATTGAGTTCAAACAATTGTTATCAAAGATTGACATTTAGTCATAGATGAAGATATTTCAAACTTTATTTGAATTATTGTTTTAAAAGATAATTATAAAGTAGGCCGCGATTCCAATGAATGAAATATCTATATAACACCTAATGTAAAAAATATATCTGCTATTATATATGCTGACTGATGAATTATGAGTGCAAATTCATTTGGAGTAGCATTAAAATCTAATAATGAAGAAAGAAGTTCATTACTCAGAGAACAATTAGTGTTAAAATGAGCTTTGTTTACAAGAAATACCATATATTGATGAATATTGACTTGATGAGAATATCTATTGCCTTGAAATATTTATACAAATGATTTTGAATCTGCTATGATTTATGATTTAAATTACATAAGAAGATGAAATGTTTGATGTGATAAAAACCAAAATGGAAATTGTACTGATACTGGAGAACACAGTGAATCCTTTATTATTGAATATAACAGTGCAATAAAGGAGAATCCACCTGCCTTGTTTGAAAGTTTCTAAAATTTGAGCCCCAAAAAGTAGAATGAAAAACCACATTCTACTTTTTTCCTGAATTCAATTTATTCATATTTTTCTTTACTTTTATCATTTTTGAAAAATCATCAATTATACAAAATAAATTTGTAATTGATATAATTAAAGAGAAAAAAAAGTTTTGAAATAAAAATAGTTTAAAAAGATGTTTTAATAAAAACATCTTTTTTGTATTTTAATTCTTTTTGCAAAAATCTATAAATCTTTTATAATACAAAAAACTTAAAAAATAACTCAAAAAGTTTATGTTTAAAAAAATAGTATGACTTTGATTTTCTACAAAGTGAAAAAATAAAAAAGCTTTAGAAGAATACATAAAAAGCTTGGTAGACTCTTGAGCTTGAGAATTTTTTACTTGATATAATCCTCCTTATTGGAGCGATAAATTCGGTTTTGAGGTTAGTCCAAACTGAAGATTTGCTGAACACGAACAAATAACTGATTTAGAAACTTTAGAAAGTGTAGTTCTAGAAGTTCACAAATATGATTTAGAAATTTTTGCAAATTTAAATGCTTGGTATTATACAGACCAAACTTTCCCTTTAATTAAGCAAATGGTTGAGGAATTTATAAAAATATGAATTGATTGAATAATTTGTTGAAATATAAGTATTTTGGAATATTTGAAAGAAATTAATTATTCTGGAAAAATAAATATTTCTACAATTTTGGCTGTTTATAATCACGAAGCTATTAAATTCTTTTTAGAAAATTACAAAATAAATAAAGTTATTCTTAGTCGTGAAGTAACTTTGAAAGAAATTGAGGAGCTTGTTACAAGTTTTCCAGAAACAAAATTTGAAGCTTTTTGAGAATGAGATTTTTGCAGATATAATAATTGACTTTGCTTTGCTGAACACAAATATTGAGCAAAAGATATTTGTACAGTTGTATTAAATGATTTGATTATAAAAAAGAAATTTAGACCAGATTTTAAAGAAATAATTTTGAATTCAAAAATTAATAATGAACAAAAAGTAAATATTTTGGATGATTCTTATAATAATATTTTTGAGCAAATAGCAATAATTCTTGGAAAAATAGAGTTATGATTTCTTGAAAAAGAAAATTTAGAAAAAGAATTATTTAAAATTATTTGGCAAAATAGAAATAGAGTAGATTTATTTTTTGATGCTTTAAAAAGTTTAAATGAAGAAAAAAATAAAAATATCTTAATATTTTTGAAATGAGTGAAATATTTAGTGAATTCCCCTATAATCCCCTTTAATAAAGAGAATGAAAACAATAAATTTGAAGAATTAAAAAATCTTGAAACTGAATTAAATAATTCTTTCAAAACTTATATAGATTTTCATTCAAAAAAAGTAAGAGAACTTGGTTGACTTCCTAAATTAAAAGCTTTGGAAACAGCTAATTTATATGCAAAATGAGATAATTTAAATTTATATAATTATTTATTTTTCTCAAAATTTCCTAATCTTGACACTATAAAATTTCCAACCAGATGAAGAAATTATTCAGAAAAAATTTCTCTAATAGAAAAAACTTTAAAAACTTGATTTGTGGAAAATAATTTAATTGATAGATGAGCAAGCCTTGAAAGAACTCATTATGACTTAACTTATTTATTTTGAGAAAAATTATGGTTCAGAAAAAGTCTTTAAGTAAAATTACTTAAAGACTTTTTTTGTGAATAATTTGTGTTATCCATACTCTACAAATTATAGGGTATGGTGAGGTTAAATAGCATCCTCTGTTTCTCAAATATTTTCTCATTCTCATTCTTTTATTAAAGAAGCATTAACTATTTTATCATCTTTGATTTTTAGCTTTGTTAAGATAACTCATTGAGTCACTCTAGAAGTTTCTCTAATTCATTTTAAACTAATTCTAATAGTTTGTCATCATTTAGAAATCAAAATTACTTCAAGAGTTTTTTTGTCTTCTTCTGTCAAAATATTTGCTGCGACTAGTTTACCAGTTTTGCTTGTCATTGCCATTGCTTTTACTCAACTTCATCATCTTTTTTGATCTCTATATTCACTAATATCACTTATTTTTCACATTCAGTTTTCTGTAACTATGAAAACATATTTCACATCTTCAGAAACTATAGCAACTTCAATAACTTCATCATCTCATTTTAAACTAATTCATTTTACTCAGGCAGCTCATCTTCACATTGGTCTAACATCATCTTCCCCAAACTGAATAGCTTTTCACTCTCTTGTTGCCAAAAAAATATTATCATTTCAAGTTGTAGTTTTTACCCAAAGCAAATCATCATCTTCTTTTACTCAAACTACTTTTAATCAATTTGATCTAATACTTTTTATGTCTTCCATATCAAGTTTTTTCACAATTCATTTTTTTGAAACAAAAAATAAATATTTATTATTTTCTTTTGTTATATCAAGAATTGCTGAAACTTCTTCATCTTTTTGTAAATTAATTAGATTTACAATTGGTTGTCATTTTGCTGTTCTTGCCATTTCTGGAATTTCATAAGCTGGAAGTGTAAAAACTCTTCATTTTGAAGTGAAATATAATAAATCAGCATGATTTGTTGTTGAAACAATTAATTTAATTTCATCATCTTCTTTTGTCGCAGTAGCAACTCATCTTCATCATCTATTTTGAGTCCTAAAAGCATTTGCTTTTACTCTTTTTATATAAGAATTTTTTGAAAAAACTATAACAATATCTTCGTTTGCAATTGTATCTTTTGGATTAAATTCTCAAATTTTTCAAGCATTTATTTTAGTTCTTCTTTCATCTCAAAAAGTATTTCTAATATAATCCAATTCTTCTCAAACAATAGAAATTACTCTTGATTTATTAGCTAAAATATCTTTTAAATCTGCAATTAATAATAATTTTTCATTTAATTCATCTTCTATTTTTTGTCTTTCAAGTCAAGCTAATCTATTTAATTTCATTTCTAAAATTGCATCTGCTTGAAATTCTGAAAAAGAAAAATCTGCAATTAAGTTCATTTTTGCCTCTTCTCTTGTTTTACTTCTTCTAATTGTTGCAATTACCTCATCAATATGATCTAAAGCTTTTTTTAATCATTCCAAAATATGAGCTCTAGCTTCAGCAATTTTTAATTCATAAATAGTTCTTCTTGTAACAACTTCTTTTCTATGTTCTATAAAATTCTCTAAAAATTCTTTCAAAGTAAATAATTTTGGTTGTCTTCATCTTTCTCAAAGACCAATCATATTATAACCAAAACTTGTTTGCAAAGCTGTTAATTTATATAATTGATTTAGAATTTTTTTAGGAAAAGCATCTTTTTTCAAATCAAGAATTATTCTTATTCATTCTTTATTTGATTCATCTCTAAGTTCAGCAATTCAAACAATAATTTTCTCTTTTACCAAATCTCATATTTTTTCAACTAAATTAGATTTATTTAATCCATAAGGAATTTCACTAATTCTAATTCTAGTTCTTCATTTTGTTCATTCCTCAATTGTTGCAACTCATCTCATTATAACAGAACCTCTACCTGTAGAATAAGCTTTTACTAAAGCTTCTCTATCATAAACAATTCAACCAGTTGGAAAATCTGGTCATTTCACAAATTGCATTAAATCATCTACAGAAATATCATTTTCTTCTGGAGCTTCAAGTAAATATTTAGTTGCATCAATTAATTCAGTCAAATTATGAGGAGGAATATTTGTTGCCATTCAAACAGCAATTCACATTACTCAGTTCATAAGTAAATCTGGAATTCTTGTAGGTAAAACAACTGGTTCTTGTCTTGTCGTATCATAATTATCTCTGAAATCTACAGTTTCTTTTTCAATGTCAGAAAGCATAAATTCAGCTAACTTTGTCATTTTTGCTTCTGTATATCTCATTGAAGCTGCTCCATCTCAATCCATTGAGCCAAAATTTCATTGTCAATCAACAAGAGGATATCTCATAGAAAAATCTTGAGCCATTCTAACCATAGCTTCATAAACAGAAGAATCCCCATGTGGATGGTAATTTCAAAGTACATCTCAAACTACTTTCGCAGATTTCCTATATTTTGCATTTGCTCTAAGTCCAAGCTCATGCATTGTGTACAAAATTCTTCTATGAACTGGTTTTAGTCAATCTCTAATATCTGGCAAAGCTCTAGAAACAATAACTGTCATAGCATAATCAAGATAACAAGTCTCCATTTCTTTTTTAATACTTCTATCAGTATCTCAAGAATATACAATTCAAGAATCTAGTCATAAATCTAATTGTCAAACAGAACCTTCTGTTTCTAAATTTTCGTTTTCTGACATTTGTTTTAGTTAATTAGTAAGAAAAAAAAATCGCATCAAAAATAATCATTTTTTATTTTTTTTCAAGTTTTTAATTTCCAAATCTTCTATCGTCCCGTTTCAAATCCGACCAGTTTTGACTAAAAATTTCAAAAAAGACTTGTTTTATAAAAGTTTTTTGTATAATCCGAAAAAATTTAGAAAAAAGCAATCTAAAAATATGTTTAAAAAGAAAGAAATTAAAAAAAATTTACCTAAGATAAATATTTTAAATAAGCTAAAAAGTATTTTAGAAAGTAAATTAAATTCTAGAATAATAGCTTGTTTAATTTTGGCAATTTTTCATTTTAGTTTTTACTCTTTTTTTCTAAAAAATTGACAAATAGTTTTTTGAGATATTGATATAGGTTTTTACACTTGAAACTATCTAAACGAGATAAAAACTCTCTACAATGAAACTTGGAGCACAACTAATTTTTTCAATTACACAAGAAGTTTTTTCGTTATTCCTTTGTATTATTTCTCTTTAATATTTGGTTGAAATTCTATTTTATTTGAGAAATTAATTATTTTTTCATTACTTTTTCTTTCTTCAAGCTGAATGTTTATTTTGGCTTATGAAATATTAAAAAGAGAAACTTTTAGAAAAAAGTTCAATTTAAATATTTTTCAAATATTTGTTTTGGCACTTTTTGCCTGAATATTTTATGGGTGTAATCCATGGGAAATAATGAGAATCCAGCATATTTATATTTTGGTTTGATATGCTTTTTTACCTTTTATTTTTTATGAAATATTGTATTTCTCCGAATTTGATTTTGAAAAAAAAGAAGAAATTAGAAATGTAAAAATTTTTTCTTACCATATATTTTTAGCTAGTATTTTTTATATTATTTCTCTTTGAGCAGTTCATTATTTATTTTTTACTTTTTTTGTTATTGTATCGTGGTTTTTTTATAGATTTATTTATTTTCTTTATACAAAGCAGTTTCTCAGAATAAAAATTTCTTTTTTAAAATATTTAATTTTTTGAATATTTTTTAGTATTTTACTTTCTTTTTGGATTATTCCTTATATTTGAGCAGTTCATTTTGGAAATATCAGTCCTCAAAATATTAATACTTTGGATACTATTGTTAGATTTTCTAGAAATTCAGATTTCACGAATGTTATTTATTTAATCAGCTATTGGTGGCCAATGGTGGATTTTTCTAATTTTGATTCTAGTTTTTGGATTTCTGGAGCTTTTTTATTTTTTATAATAATTGCTTTAAATATTTTTTCTTATAAAAGTAAATATGTAGTATTTTTTTTACTTTTTAGTATTCCTTTGTTTTTTTTGAGTCTTTGAACTAATTGACCACTTAAAGATTTTTATGTTTATTTGGTTTTTGATAGTCCCTTTTCTGATTCTTTTGGTTTTATTTTTAGAGAAGCTAATAAATTTGTTTGACTGCTTGCTTTTTGTTTCTCAATATTAATTGCTACATGACTTGCTACTATTTTGTCTTTTTTAAGAGATATTTTGTATTCTTTTAAAAAGGAAGAAAAGTTAATAAAACAAAAGTGATTTGATAAAGAATTAGTTTCTTTGTTAAAAAATTATTCTTTTACGAAAAAGTTTGTTTTTGTTTCTTCAACATTACTTATTTTTATTTTTATAACTTCTTATTTTTTCTATATTAAGCCTTTTCATCAGGTTTTTGTGAAAAATTTTTATTCTCCTATAGAAATACCAAAAGATTATGTTTATTTTATAAATAAAGAAAAAAATGAAATCTCAGAAGAAAAAAGAATTTTGTATTTTCCTCGTTATGAAAGAATCGTAAGTAAAAATTATAATTTTTGAGTGGCTACTTGGAATAGAAATTTCCTTTATGAAAGACCAACCTGAAGTATGGATTTACAATCTTCAGTTAATAAAACCTATCATCCTCTGGAAGGAAGCACAACTTATTTATGAAATTTTTATGATTATATAGATTATTATTTAACAAATAATGTTTGAAAAAATTTATCAAAATATCTTTATTTAGTTTGAGTTAATAATTTAGTTTACCATTCTGATATTCTATGACTTGAAGATAATCAAAAACATCAATTAAAAAATATAGAAACTCAGTTGAAAAAAGAAACAGAAATTTGATTTATTTCATCTTTTTTTACTTGAGAAAAAGTTTCTGATTTTACAACTTTTTCAAATAAAGTATTTCATTTTTGAGGAATTTCTAATCTTGAAACATTGCTTTCTTTCAAAGATTTTAATTATAAAAAGTTTTCAAATATTTTTGTTTGAAAAGATCCTAATATAAATAATTTTAATAAATTGGAAGGGGCATGAGATATTATAAATATTTATAAAAAAGAAGATTTATTTTTGAATAATTTGGATGATGAAAAAATAATTACTTTTTTTGATAAAAATAATTTTTCAGATCCTTTTTTGAATTGGGCTAAATCTAGGCTTGATATTCCTGATTTCAAATGGTACTTAAAAAATCTTTGAATAAATAACTTTAATTGGGACTTTGATTTAAATAAATGAATAATTTTCACATATTCAAGCTCAAAACTTGATGTAAAACCTTACGAAGATTTATCTTTGAAATGAACTGATATAATTGATTTTTCTCAAATAGTTGATTCCAAAGATTTTTTTACTCCAAATGATGAAGCAAATATAAAAATAAGTGTTGATAAAAAAGAAAGATGGGATAATACAAAATCTGTTAAATGAGAAATTTTGAAATGAGATTCCAAAATATGGAAAATCGGGAATATGAATACTATTTTAGTAAAGCCAGAAACTGGATATTTCTTCCAAATTCTTTTGTCTTGAAAGTGAGTTGATCAAATTCATGGTAAAGTTAAGTTTTTTGATGAAAGATGAAATGAATTGTGAAATTCTTATGTTTCTTCACCGAGTTATGTTGAAAATTTTGATAGAGTAAAATTTACTTGAAGTTTTGTTACTCCTAAAGAAACAAGTTATATTTTGTTTCAACTTTGAAGTTTACAAAGAATGAGTGAAACAACTTATTGGTGGATTCACGATTTAAAAATAAAAGATTTATCAGAGTTTACAAAACCAAATATTTTTTCACAAAAATATACTTTCAAAACAGTTTGAAAACATGAAGTTTATGCTAGAATTTTTGATAATACAAGATGATGAAAAATAAGTTTTAAAATTTGAGAAAAAGAATTTATTGTAAATACAAAAAGTCAAAATAAAAACAAATTTTATTGGATAAAGTTATGAAATATTTATATAGATTCTTTATGAGAAAAAGAGATAATTTTAAGAAACTTATCTTGATTTAATGCTGTTAATTTACTTGCTATTGTCCCAGAATACTACACCGAAGATTTTAATAAAAATTTTGAAAAAAATAATACTTTAAAAGCAAATCAGATTATTTGACTGGAAGCTGAAAAAGATTTTTCTATTTTTTGAAATATACAATGAAATGAAAAAAATATAAACTTATCTAATTGAAAATCTATTAATCTAAATAATTGAAATATAGAAAATAGTTTTGATATTCTAAAAAGTTGAGCTTATAATATTAAATTAAAACTAAATAGTTTATCAAAAGCTTCTGCTTATTTTGAAATAAAAATTTCTACTGGTGATAAAGAAATTTATAAAAAATGATTTTATAATATAGAAAAAGAAGTTACATTAGAGAATATAAAACTAGATAAATGAAGTTATAAGTTAAATATAAAAATTCAGAATTTAGAAAAACAGTTAGTTTCAAAATATAATTTTGTTCGTGAAAAGGCTATTGAAGAAAATGCAAATCTTCCTCAAGACGAAAAATGATGTACTTATTTTGAAGGTCTTTATAATAGTAACTTGAGTTCACAAAATACAAATGACTGAAAAAAGTTTTTCCTAAAACCATGAAAATCATGTTATCGGTTAGTTATTTCACATAATCCAGTAAAAGTTACTCAAAATAAAGAGTATATTTTGAAAGTGAATTTGAAAAAACAAGATACAAAAATGTTGCATGCAAAAGTAAAGTTTTTTGATAAAAATAAAAACTTTTTAAGTGATTTTTACTTTGAAGATTATGATTCTAATTTCAAAGATAATGAGGAAATTATTACAGAAAAAATAATAAAAACACCCGAAAATACGGATTTTATGCAAATAACTTTTAATCAAAGACAAGAGCAGAAACCATCTATTTTATCAATTTATACACTTTATAATGTGGAACTTTTAGAATATCAAAATTTGCCTTGAGTTGATTCAGTTTTGATTTATGATAAAAACTCAGATATTTTTACGAATTCTTCAAAGTTTATAGAAAAAAGTCAAACTTGAGTTATTCAATTAAACAAAACCTTTTCTCCTCTTTGGCAATTGGATTGACAAAAACCTTTTATATCAAATTTTTTCTTAAATTGATATATTTCTTCCGATTCTAAAAAAGAAGTTAATTTTGTTTTAGAAACTTTATGAAAAATATGATATTTCATAACTTTATCTTTTTTGATATTTTGATTTAGTTTTTGGTTAATTTATTTAATTATTAGAAATAAAAGAAAAAAAGTTAGATAAAATTATCTAACTTTTTTGAAATTTGTATTAAATAGTCCATTTTATGGTCAGCCAAATAATTTTTGTATTCCTTGGTGAAATCTAAAAATTTTATGCAATCCCACCAACCGTATGAAAAAATTAATTCTCAGATAAGTTGGTCTCTAGGAAATTACAAGGTAATATATTTTCGTAAGGAAAAAATATAATTGACTTGCCACCAATAAAACAGACAAAAATATTTTATTTAAAAATATAAAAATTACAAATTTTGTCGTCAAATAAAATTGTCAAATAATGTAGAAAAATTTATAAAAAGCATTTAGTAAATTTACTAAATGCTTTTTATTTGGATTAAAAGTAAACTTTAGAATTTAAATTTCTATAAGTACTTCTGATAATTGCCATTTCTCTAATTTTTCTCTTTTTTACTGTTCTAGTTGCATATCTCTCATTTCTGATTTTTGTTGCAATTCTAGATTGAAAAAATAATTTTTTATATCTCAAAATTAATTTTTCATTAGTTTCACCTTCATGTTTAACAGAATAAATCATGTTTTTCTATCTCCTATAAAATAATAAAATAATTTTTGTGTGGTTATTATATTAAAAATTTTTATTTGTCAAAATTTAATTAGTGGTTATTATATAATCCAAACAATATTTTTAACAAAAAAAACAATGGATTTAGATAAAAAGAAAAAATTAGAAACAACTTCTAGGAAATTAATTTCTAATTTTGTTATAGAAAAAATTAAAGATAATGATAGAATATTTTGATTAATTAATGTAAATTGAGTAAAAATCAGCTCAGATTTATCTTATCTTGATGTATTTGTAAGTAGTTTTGAGAATACTGAACTATTAACAAAAACCTTAGCAAAATATGCTAGAGATATGGAAAACATAATTTTAAAAAATTTAGAGATGAGAAAAGTGCCAAGAGTAAGATTTAGATACGATGAAAAATGAGAAATAGGACAAAAAGTTATTGCTGAAATTAATAAATTAGAAATTAAAGATATAGATTAATTAATAAATTAATGATAAAAGAATTTTTTAATAAAATTACAGAAAATGATTTTAGGAAAAAAGTTAAAAAAGAAAAAGCAAAAATTTACCTTAAAGAAAAAATAAAACATTTTTCCCTAAAAAATAAAAATAAAAGAATTTTGTCTAAACAAATGTCTTTTAATATAGCATTTTCTAAACAAAAACAAAAAATTATTTATATTTTTTGATTTTTTGTTAGCCTAATTTTATGAATATTTTTTCTATTTTGACCTATTTTCAAAATAGAAAAAATAAATATTTTACCTCAAGACCCTCTTGTTGATGTAAATATTTGATATAAATCTATAGATTATTTAAGATGAAAAAGTATTTTTTTTATTGATAGATTAAAATTGGAAAAATCTTTTTCTAATTATCAAGAAAATATAAAAAAAATTGAAGTTGAAATCAATTTACCAAACATTGTGAATATAAAAGTTAATTCTTTTAATCCAGTTTTTCAAGCATCAATAAAATGAAAAAAGTATTTTATAACATCAAACTGAACTATAATTCCTTGGAAGGCTACTTTGTGAAAAGATTTGCAAAATATAGATATAATTCTTTGAGAAAAAGAATCTTTAAAAATATTTGACTATAAAAAATCTTTTGATGAAAAAAATATAGAAAATATTTTTGGATTAATAAAAAGTTTCACTGATAATTTACCCAAAATAAAAATTTCTAATATAAAATATTTTGTACTAGAAAGAGAAATCCACATTAATATAGAATCGTGAAACATAATAATTCTTTCATTAGACTCAGATATAAAAGAACAAATAAAAAAACTCACAATTTTTAATAAAAATAAATTTGATTTAGAAAAAAAATGAATTATTTACACAGATTTAAGAATTAAAAATAAAATTTTTCTTTGCAAAATTGATAATGAGTATCAATGTGTTTATAATTTAAAAAAGATTTATAAAAATACCATTTTTAACCACTAAATTTTCATTCGGAGTCTTTTTTAAAAGTTTTTTTCACACCAACTACCAATCAAACTGGATTAGAATCTTTAAAAAATAAATTATCCACTAATTTTGAAATAATCATAAAAAGTCATCTTCATCTTATAGAATTATATTTCTCAAATCATTTATTCTCTTTATATTCTCTAAGAGCCTCCATTTGCTCAGCTGTTTTAGTTTTATTTCATTTTCAACTATCATAAACCTCAAGAGTTAAATATAGGTTATCTCAATCTATTTTTATAATAATAACCATTTTATTTATATCATTTTCTAGACTCCCGTATTCTATGGCATTATTATTTAATTCATCAGCTATAAGTGTTAATCTTGACTTCCATGCAATATCAAATGAAAAAAAATTAGAAATATCAACGATAAAATCTCTAAGTATTTTTGTGTTTTCAAAAATAGACTTATAGATAATCTCTACCTCTAAAGAATTTTTTATGAAACTACTTTCTAGAAAATGTTTTCTTTGTTCTGATTCTTTTAACTCAGAAATGTTTTTAGTTATCATTTTTTATAAAAAAGAAATATTTTTTGTAATTATACCAATAATTTTTTAAAAAATCAAAAATTTTAGGCTCTTTTATTATATTTTTTTTATTTTATTAGATTTTCTTTAGTAAAAAT
>JBBILU010000009.1:17420-44261 GCA_037444775.1 Candidatus Altimarinota bacterium | reverse complement strand
AAGTAATATTTCTTTTAATAGTCGGTTTTTGGCTTTGTTATATATATATATATATATATATATTAACTATATTTTTCATAATTTTATTTTTAATTAATATTTTATTTTTTAAGATTTTATAAACTTAACAAATTTTTGCAAATCTTTTTTTACTTTTTGTTAAGCTAAAAGCTCTTGACAAAATGTAAAAGTATGTTGTAATATTTTTCTAAAAAACAGTAGATACAAGGCATTGCCTTGTATCTACAAAAGAATTTCTTCTTATTTCAAAATATAACCAGATTTTACTTTGTATAAAAGTTCTGCAATATTTGTATTTCATACTTTGGAAACTAATCTAAATCAGACAAAACTTCCATAAGTTGTATATTCAATAGAATACGAAGCATTTCCAAAAATAATTCTTCAATCTGGAAATATTGTGAAAATAGGAATTTTGCCTACATCACCTGATTTGTAAATTACAATTACTCAAGGATTATAAGAAGCTCAACTTGGAATTTCATAATAATTATAAGAACTTGTATCAAGAAATCTCAAAAATAATCATTCTTTGTTAATATTTTCTAAATCTGTAACTATTTTTGTACTAGAATTATCTGCTAATTTAAAACTTTGTTTAAATAATTCTAGACCAGAATCAGAGACTAAAGTTAATTCTGGATAATTTTCTTTTGTAGTTCAAGCCTTAATTTGAATAGTTAAATCATGTAATACTACTTTTCAAGAATATTCATCAATAGTTGCAAGTTTTTTTCAATCTTTTGATAATTCAAGTCATTCATTTGATTCACTAACATCAAAATTATAATCTCAAACTTTTCAAGTATTTACTTTAAAAATTCATGCTTTGTCTTCCAATTTTTTTATTTGACCAGATCTAACTCTATAAATATTTACTGGCTCTTTTTCTAACTTTTCATCTATACTTCACTTTATAATTCAAGAATTCAAACTTTCTATTTCTGGATTTGGAGCATAAACTTCAAAAGGGACTTCTTTATATCAAATATTTCAATTCTTATCAGTTACAGTTATTCAAATATTTTTTGTAAATAATTTATCATATTCTCAAAAAACAACAGAAATTTTTGAAGGAGTAAAATTAATTTGAATTTTGTCAGTATCTTTATCATTTGTGAGAATTCAATCCCCATTTGAATCGGTAGCTAAATCAAAATCTATACCAAAATCTTTTATAAAACCAAATCCAGAATTCTCATAAATATAACTTGTAAAATCAATTTCTTTCTTTTGGTAAACTGGAATTCTAATACTTCAAGCAACATTTATTTCAGGAGCAAAAGTATCTGATTCTACTTGTGGAGCAAGTAAATCTTGACCTGAAATAGTTGAGAAAATTCAATTTGCAAAACTAGAAATTTTAGCATAATAATAATCATTCGGCTTGTTGACTCTAATCAAATAATTATCACTTTTCATTCACAAATCATACAAAATATAATTTGAAACATCTCTAAAATCTATTCAAAACTCTGTTTCATCATAATAAGAAATTTCTATATGAGAAATTTCGTTAAATTTTGTTAACTCATTTTCTGAAACTGTTAATTCTGCTCAAACAAGCAAAGGCAATCATTCATATTTTTTGAAAATTTCTATACTAGACAAATTAATTTTTGTTTCTAAAGCAACATAAGCATCTCAAGAAATAGTTTGTAAACTAATTTGTTCACCAAATTCTATATTTGAATACCTTGGAATAGTTATTTCTTTTGTTTCTGTACCTTTTCATGTATTATAAGAAATTTTTGCTCTTTCTTTTCAAGTATAAATTTTGGTTGTTGGAGAAATATTCAATTCTTTTGAATTTTTCAATGCTTCTCATAAATTTTTGAAATCATTTATAATAAACTTTGTTCAACTTAAATTTCAAATACTTTTTATTCTTGCCAAATTTTTTCTAATTGTATACTCTTCTGTATTTTCCATTAATAAAGTTGATTCTTCTATAGAATTAAAAGCATCAATTACAGTTTTTTTAGTTTTTTTTGGAGTATAAGAAGAATTTCAAATATTTGTGAATTTATCAACTATATCAAAAAATTCTAATCTATAATTATTAACTTTATTTCTACTAGAAGCTGAAAATCAAACATTTATGTTATTCCCAGAAATATTTACTTCCCTAAAATTATTTACAGCTTCATAAAAAACAGATTTATTAAAAAATTTATTTTCTTTACTTTCTAATAATAAAATAGGTAAATTAGAAGATTTATCTTCTAGAGTCTTAGAATTGTTATTTTTTAAAAATAATTCTCCGTTTGAAATATACAAAATATCTTCATCAGAATCACTATCATAATCAAAATAATCAAATTCTTCATCTCAACTTAAATTATCAATATAATCAAATAATCTATAACTTTTGTTTTTTTCTACGATATAAATTCCTTTATAATTATATCTATAATCAGAAGAATTAGCTTGTTGACAAGAATTAGCAGTAGTAGTTGTTGGAGCTGGAGTAGTTTCTGCAAGTAAACTATTTTGAGCTATCCCCTCTCCCCTCAAAGGGAGAGGGTTAGGGTGAGGACTTGTAGAGTTAGGGTAACTTACTTCACTTAATAAATCTTTTCACATTTTATCAATTTCTAATCTTGTCTCATCTTTTTTATTTATAGAATCAAGAAAAGTATTAGCAGAATCTATAAATTTATTATTATATTTATCTAATCTAGAATTATAGTTTTCAAAATCATCTACACTACCAGAAGAAACTTTTTCAAATAAACTTTTTTCAGTTTTTAATATAGATTTAATATTTTTCTTTAACTCTGAATTTTTTCTTATTTCTTCGTTTAAAATATTTTTTAATTCTTCAAACTTTTCTGTATTTGATTTCTGTAATTCTTCTATTTTTTTATCAGTTCAATTAGATAAAGAAGCTTTTTGTACAGAATCCCAGACTTTTACTAATTCAGCTCATTTTGGATGAGATGTGATTATTTCACTAGAAAGAGATTTATTAACTTCTTTTATAAATTCTTTTGTATTTAATTCCTCTGACTTTCTTTCATCAATATATTTATACAATTTTGTAACAGAAACTCCTACAACAAAAGCAAATTGTTCAAAATAATTAAAAGAACTTTTACTGTCTAAATCAATTTCTCATTCTATTTTTGGAGAATGATTAGAATAATCTAGATTATCAAGTTTTGAATTAGAAAATTTAGATGAAAAATCATTTACAGAAGAATTAATAGGTTTTGTCATTTGTTTAGCCATTTCTACTAAAAACTCTGTAGAAGTTTCAAGATTTACAAAAGTTGTAACTTTTATAGCATCCACAAAAGGATATGAGAACTGAGGTAAACTAAGATTCAAAAAATCAAAATTCAAATATCACTGTCTTTCTGTTAAAAATGCTATTTGGTCTCAAGATCTCCATTCTGGAACAAAAGGTAATTGTTTCAAAATACACATTGCCTTTGTTATCAATTTCAAAATATTTAGAACTCATTCAAGAGAAGCAAATAATTTTGGAAGTTTTGGAGGAGGAGGTAAATCTGGTAGTTTTATAGTTGGCAAACTTGGTAAATCTGGTAATTCAGGAATCTCAAGAGGATCTAAAATTGGTAAAGTAGGTAAATCTATATCCAAATTTGCATTTAAATTTGGAAGTGTCAAATTAGGAAGATTTGGTAAAATAACTGGTTTCGGCTTAATTTCAAATGTAGGAATCATAACCGTTAATCAAACCCTTATATTATGTAAATCAAGAATTATATCAGGCCATTTTGGAAACTGTATAATTGGTAATTTTGGCATTACCATATCAATCAGCTTAAATTGAAAATTTAGCAAATCATTTCTTTCATTTTTACATTCATGACATTCAGCATCATAATCATTAAAAATATCTACCATTAATTGCCAAGATTTCAAAATTGCCTTTATAAGCAAAAAGAATTCTACCCAAGTTTTAAATCTTGTTCAGTTTTGTCAAATCCACTTTCCTGTTAAATTAGAAAGTGCATCTACATTACAAGTTAATTGTTGTAACCGAACCTCTTTCTGATTTATTAATTTAGCTAATTTCTCTGGAAAATTTTTATAATCCTCAATAATTGATAAATTTTTATTTAGTGAATAAACTAAATTCTGTCAATCATGTAAAGTTTTTAAACATTTAGCATCGCTACATTTCCATGAATTCTTAGCTCTATCAATTTCTTGTTGCCACTGAAAAGCCGTTAATTTACCATTACTTATAAATTTATCAATACTAGAATCCACAACAGGATAATTTATGATAACTTTTTGTGGTTCTACTTTAATTAATGGAATATTTGATAAAAAGTCAAAAACTGAATTTATTCAATTTAGTGGAACCATTCAAGTAACTCCCTCTTGAACTTCTATAGCTTTTATTTCCAAATCAATAGCCCTACATTCAATTTCATTTTTTGTTCCACAATTTAAACTTGCCTTTCTTGCTTCAAGTCAAGCAATTTTTGCTTTCTGTTTTGCATCATCCTTTTCTTCCTTTGTTCTCAATTTATTTTGTTCTAATTCCAAATCTCTATTAACTGTTTTTCACCAATCACTATCAAAAAGTCAATCAAAACTTGGCATAATTACAAATAAAGTTGGAAAATCTGTAAGTTTTGTAACAAATTCTTCTACTTGTCTTGTAACCCAATCCATCAAAAAACTTGGAAAAGGAGAAACTCTATTTTTTTCAATTTCTATTACATCTTCAAAATTACCGTTTCTAAGTCATTTTGTATCTAAAGATAAAGAAAATTCAGATAGTCAAACTCATCATGAATTTATTCAGATTAGTGGTTGTCAAAAATAATTAGAACTTCCTCAATTATTTGAATTAGAAGAATAATTATTTTTACTTTGATTAGATAAATCTGTTAGAAATAATTTATAATTATTATCAAAAGTATTTGGTCTAATATTTGTATTTTTATAGTAAAAATAATCTTCTAGGAAATTTTTATTTATATATTTATCTGTTTTTTGAGAAATTCTATTATCAGAACTAGAAAAAGAATCACAATTTGCATTTATTAATCAAATATCTCAATTTGTATTATAAATTGGATTTCAAACAGAACTCGGATCTCATTCAGAAGCATCTTCACTACATTTAGTAATTGGAGCAGCCATAACTATACAATTTCAACCAGGAACAAGTGGACTTACTCAAGGAGGATTTGCATATCAGGCTACAATTGCAGGACTTCAATAACAAGCGGCCACTCAAAAACCTCAAGTTAAAGTTGGAGTTGCAAATATTCTAGCAAAGTTTGTTGGTGAAGTTACTCAATAAGATCATCAAGCTCCAGATCAAAAACATCAAGGAAGTCATTTAGCTGGTGGCCAAGGCATAGGAACACAAAATTTTCATACTTTTTTCCAGTTTAATGCTGAAAATATTGGATATCATTCATTTACTTTTAATCAATCTCAAATTGGCATTCAAAATAAAGTTGGATCTTGTCAAGCTGCAAGTGGAGCCCAATTCAAAGGAGTAGCAAAACAACTTCCTCAACCAAATCAACAACCAAATCATTCAATTAATTTATCAATAGATTCACTTATTTCATCAACTGAAGAGTTTATTTCATTTAAAGCATCCATAAAATTATCTTCAGAATCTTCATTGCTAAAAGCTGGAGATTTATCTTCAAAATCTGGCCTTCAATCTTTATCAGAATCATAATTTATTTCATCAAGCTTTTTTTGTCAATAATCTTTTTGTTTATTTACATTATTTGCAATTTCGTCAATATAATCTGGAACTCAATTTTTATCTGCATCTATAGAGTTATTTTTCAAATCATTTGGTAATTCCAATTTATTTACATCACATTTAGGTTCTTGCACTCATTTTAAATAAGCTCTTTTATCTATAGACCTAAAAATCTCAACTGGATTTGAACAATTTTTATTATCTCATGATAAAATTATATCTCAATATTCATCATCTCAAACTTCTCATTTTTCAAATAATCCTACTTTTAAATTTCAGTATTTTATTGGAAGAGTTCTTAATTCATATTTAATTATAGCTGTTTCATTTGGATCTAGAGAAAATTCGTCAACTAAAATATCATATTCTGCAGGAGCTTGTTTTTCTTTTCATTTAGAAGAAGTTAAAACTTTTTCTGTTTTTTCAAATGAAGAATTTATTTTGTCAACATAAGCAACATTTGTTAAAGCTTTATTTGAAACATTTTTTATTGTTGCGGTTACTTGGACCAAATCTCAACTTTGTAAACTACCAGAATTCTTATCAAGAAAAACTTTTTCTATTTTTATTCAAGAACTTTCTGCATATTCACTTCTTACAAAAGTTTTTTCTTGTGTATAATTTGTTCATTCTATTTTTATTTCAGAATAAGAATCAAGTAATTTTTGTAATTCTTCTTTTGATTTTTGTGTAGTTCAAGCTAATTCTGGAGAATCATAATTTTTTATAGAATTAACAAGTTCTTCTTTAGTAATTTCACTTGCTGGATTTATAGAATATGGAATTTGAACAAAAATTAAATTATCAACAAAACTTTCATCAAAAATATCTGGTGTAACTTCTTTTTTATCAGCCAAAGCTTGTTCAAGTTTTGCTCTATATTCTATAGCTTTTTTTAAGTTATCTTCATTTGTTTTATCTAAAGAAATTTGTGGAAGAGAATCAAAATAAACAAAAGCTCAATCTATTCTTGGAGAAGGATTAATAGAAACATTATATCAACTTCAAACTGACAATTTAGTAAATTTTGGAGCTGTAGAAGTAGAACTAGAATAAAAAATATTTATCTGTCAAGAATCATCTAATGTAACTACATCGGTTTTTCCATCATTATCCATATCAAAAGTTTTTGCTCACACAATTTTTCAAGCAAGTCAAAAATCTTTTTCCAAAGAAATTCTTGTAAAATCTTTTTTATCATTATTAAGTAAAAAAGGAATTCAAGATTTATTCACAAAAAATATATCTTCAAATTTATCACCTGCAAAGTCTCAAGTTCAAATAAAAGAAGTATTTCACAAATCATAAATTTGAGCCAAATTTCATCTGTTTAGAAATCATTCTCAGAAATCTTTATTTTCAAGTAAAGAAAAATAATTATTTGTTTTTACAAGTAAAATATCTTTTCTATTATCAGCATCATAATCAAATATTCTATAAGTATTTATATCCTTCTCTTGACTCAGAAGTTTTCAAATAGTTGAATCAAAACTTTTTTCAGTTGTTCAATCTTTAAAAAACTTTTTTTGATTTTTTAGAGAAATTACAGGATCTCAAATATTAATTACATTAAAACTTTGATAATCTTTAACTGATTCTCAAACAGTTTTTCAAGAAGAAAAAGAAAGTAAAGTTTTATTTCAGTTTTTCCAACCAACTCAAGGATTTTTTACAAAAGTTTCATAAGAATCCTCTACACTAGAAGAAAAACTATTTAAAGTATTTTCGTTTGCAAAAGGATCATTATAATAAATTGTTTTTATAGAATCTTTTTTGCTTCAAATATCACGAGTTCAATACAAACTAGAATTCATATAAACAAAAACAGAATTTTTATTTGAAGGCAAACTTGCAATTATTTTATCTTCATCTCTTCAAATTATAGTTTTAGAATTTGTTAAATAAAAAGCAAATTTTGCAACAATATTTTCTCAAGATTTTATATCAAAAATTGTATAATCTTCATTACTTTTTTCATCATAATTTATAGAATATCTGGAATCCAAAAACATTTCTCAACTAGAAGAAACAGAAAAAACTTTTGTTCCATAAGAATTTTCTAAATATTTTAAATCAGAATTAGCATAAGCTTTGTAAGAATTATCAAAAGAACTTAATAAAAAAGTTGATTCTTCATTTGGAATTTGACAAGCACTAAAATCAGAAACAGAATTTAAACAAGTCTTTAGAGAATTAAAAGAAGAAAAATTATAAAAAACTTTTCCAATATAAATATTTAATGAATTATTGAAAATCTCTAAATTCAAAGATTTTGAGGAATCAATAGTTGTAGAAATTTTCAAATCTTGACTCAAATCAGAATTAGAAGTAACTATATTTAATGCTCCGTTTGGAAAAATATTTATTACATCACTATAATTATAAGGTGAATTTAATAAAGTTGTAACAGCTAAACTTCTATTTGCTTTATCAAAAATTAAGCTTCAAGCTAAATAATCTTGTGAATCAATATTTCAATAGTCACTTCATAAAAGTGTTGTATAAATAGAGTTATATTTTTGTTTTGAAACTGCTTTTTTATTCCAGAAAAAATAAGAATCAAGTGAAATTGTATTGGCTGAAACTCATTTTACAACAACTTGAGTTGATCAAGTTCAAACTGTAAAAGTATTATTTTCAAGACTTGGATTTGCTATAATTTTTAAATAAGCTCTTCAAGGAACATCTGTAGAATTAATTTTGAAAAAAGCTTTTCAAGAAGAAGATTTAACATTAGTATTTTGTAAAGAAATAACTTTGTCATAAGGAGATAATAATTCTCCAGAAAAGGAAGTTGAATTATCATTAAAAACTAAATTTCAATATCTATCTTTTAATTCTACTGATAAAATAGCTGAATCTTTTGCATCTGCCTCTAATTTTGATTTATCAACTGACAAATCCAGTTTCATAGGTTTATCTGGCAAAATAGGAATTTCTTTCTGCACTGAATTTTTTAATCATTCTACTGTTATATTAAAATTTACTCATTTTGAAGCAATATTTTTTGTACTAAAACTAATTAAAGATCTTCAATTTTTTATTTCAAAAAATGACTTTTTGCTATTTCAATATAATTCAGGAATATTTAAATAAGCTCTTGAATTAAAATCTTCCAGAACTTTTCATGATTTATCTTTTAAAATAAGCTCAAAATTATATGTTCATCATCAAACAATAACCGGACCTTCTTTTAGTATTAATTCTGACTGTATTCAGGAAACTGTTTTTAATTCTAAAGATTTTGTTAATAATTCTTTTCCATCTTTTTCAAGTGAAATATTTAATTTATTTACCGTTTCTTTGTCATTAGTTTTTAGCATAAATGCTTTATAACCTTCAAAAGTTGATAAAGTCATTTCACTAACTCCCTCTGTATTTTCTTTATAAAATAAAAGTCAATTTCATTTTAAATTAAATTTCAGATCATAAAAGTCTCAAGATACTATATTTCAAAAAATATCTTTTATAGAAACTAAATTTGAACTAACAGTTCACCCAGTTTCCAAAATAGAGGTTCACAAATTCAAATCTAGAAGTTGTGGTGTATCAGCCAAAATAGTAAAACTTTTAGATGAAATTTGAGAATTTTTATCCTTTATTTTTAATTTATAGTTTCAAGATTTTCTTAAAATAAATAATGGTTTCTGAATTGCCAAATCAGCTGACGAAACACTTATATCTTCCAAAATTTTATTTCATAAATCATCTTCCAAAGATATTCTTAAAGGATAATTTATGTCTATTTTATTTCAAGATTTTGAAGTATTAGAAAGTCATAATACAAGTTTTTCTTTAGCTAAAGAATTACCATTTATTAGATTAAGAGAAGACTTAATATCTGTTTTGTTTTCATCTATCAAATAAATACTTGTGTAATTTGAGGCTACAACAGCAGATGAAACTTCACTTCTAGGTGGATTTGAATTAACAATTTTGTTAGAAGAAATAGATAAATTATCTCATCTTATTTCCACTTTTACAATATTAGAATCACGAGTTAATATAGTATTTCATTTATAATCTTTTAGAATAAAGCTAGTTTTGAAATAAATATCACTATCTTTATTTTTTGATGAAAAACTATATTTTGCTTCCCCATATTGACTAGGAACTGTCAAATCTTTGAAATAAATATATTCACTAGCTTTTTTATAACTATTTTCATTTAATTTATTTATATCAAAGACTGTTCAATCTTTTTGATCATCTATTTTTACAAGCTGAAATTTCACATCAACAAAATTTGCTCTAGTTATTTTTTTCCCATCTTTATCAGAAAATATAGCTTTCAAATAATTAAATCTTCAATAATTAACTCTTTCACTTTCAGATTCTAGTTTCAAAAAAGAAGTTTTTAGCTCATTTTCAAGACAATCATTTAATCAATTTTTGTCTACATCATTTTGACAAATTTCTGTATTTCATTCCAAATAATAATTTTCTTTTTCTTCATCTGTCATAAAAATAGTCTCTGCTGAACATTTAGAAGTTCAAGTAGAAATTTCTGGAGGAAGCATTTCTTTTAACCGACACATTATAGCAGGAAACCACTCCCAAAGCATAACTCATTCTGGAGGTGCACATTTAAAAGTTTCTGTTCAATTTAAATTTAAAGAAGTATTAAAACTAAAAAGTTGAGAATTAAGGTTAATATTTGCTGACATTATATCCCCGTAAGGATTTGTTCATTTATTTTCTGGATCTACTCAAACAAACATACTACTTGAATTTCAAGGAGCTCATAAATAAGCTATTTCATAAGCTTTTTTATTTTTGGCTAAAGGAAAAGCATTATTATTTCCATATTGATCACTCAAATAATTTTCAAAAACATATTTATATTTAGCCGAAACTGAAGAAATATTATTCCAAAAAACAGAAAAAACTAGCAAATCATAATAAGAGATTTCTTTACTATCATTATTTTCTGTCAAAGTTTTTAATGTTTTTGACTTCAAATAATTTTTCAAATTTACATCACTACTTGGATAGTTTCAAGTTTTTAATAAAGCAAAAATACTAGTATCATCTCATGATAAACTAGTAGGATTATTAGAAGAAATAACATCGTTTATTTCTTTAGATTTATTATCTAAATAATTATCAAGCAAAGTTTGAGCTTCTTCAAAAGTTATTTGTTTATTTGAAGAATTTTTTAATCTAAATAAATATGGGTAATTTATTTTAGCATAGTTTCCGGAAGCTCAAATAAAATCTATATATCTATCTTTGTCAATTGGTAAATTTGGGGTAACAAAAGATGAAATTTGTTTTGATAATTCATCACTTGTTGGAGACTTATGAGTTATATAACTTGGAATTTTTTTATAAGAATAAGAATATTCACTTGGAGTACAAGTATTTTCTCACATAATAATTCAATTTGAACCTCAAACCGATTTAATAGTAACTCAATCTAGTTTTATATTTGCTCTATCACAAGAGTTAGATGGAACTGATAATGTTTTATAATTTTCATTAAATGTTTTTGGAAAAGAATATTTCTCATTGTTTGTAGAACAAGACCAATTTACTTGATTTCTTCAATCTATAGGAATTTGATAAGTCAATTCACAAGAAGATGATTCTCAAAAAAATGAAGGTTCATTTTTGTATGAAAGTATATAATTATTTTCAAAACAATTTAAAGGAGTTGGAGTTTTGCTAGAATCCTCTATTTTTTTAGATCATTTTATATTAAAAATCGGTCTAATTGATTTTTTAGGTTCATTTGCTAAAAGAGAAAGAGTAGATTTATTTAAGTTGCTTTGATCTAAGTTTAATGGACTTGCTCATCACCAATATCAAGAAGTTCATCAAGCAGGACAAAGATTAGCATCTCATTCAACAAGAGAAATATCAAGACCTCTATTTGTTTCAACTAATGTTCAAGAATTACTTAAATTTCATTTATAAATACTGCAGTCTGAAGCTGAATTGGTATTTCTTCATTGTTTTCAATAAAAAAAATGTTCATAAGATTTCTCACAAGTTATGCTTGTTGCAGGTTCTGTTTCTGTTGAAGGAGATGTTTCATAAGATGTTTTTATGTTTATATCTGTAGGAACAGCAATATTCCTAGAAAGTCAATTTTTTACAAGCAAATCAATATTATTTTCTAAATCATTATTTGCTCATTTAATAACTGCATCTCAAACAGTATCCAAAATAGAAATTATATATGGAACAAAATCAACATTTACTTGAGTTCAACTTCAATTATATCTTCAAGAATTAAAAACATCTTTTTTAGAATCTCAAATTGTTGAAGAATTCAAAACTTCTAAAAAACTTTTGACAACATTATCTGTAATATATCTAGTTGCAATATCTGAACTTTGAGCTAAATCTGGTCAACTTCAAAGAGTTTTAGGATCAAAATTAGAATTAATGTTTTTTATTAAACTTGAAATTTCTGTATTTGATTCAGTTAAAATCAACTTTTTTAACTTTTCAGCTAATTCTTTAGAATATCTAGAATAAACTAAATCTTCTTTGTTTCATAAATAAGCTTCATATCATTTATATTTGGTATAACTTATAGATTCTTGTTCTCTAAATTGATCAAAATAAAAAACAAAAGGTTTGTAATTAGTTAATAATTCTTCATCTTTTTTTCAATTTGGAATTCATTTTGAGTTTTCAAAATTTCAAGTTCATTTATAAAAATTATGATTTTTTTCAAAATAATCTTTTATAGCTTTTATATTTTCTTCTTTTGTTCATAAATTTGGAGAGATAATTCAATGCCAAATTTCTGCATTTAGTCAGTTTAAATTATTTTGATTTATTTCATATCTAGAAGTTTTGTGATTAAAAAAATATTTTTTATCATCAAAATCGACAAAAGGAAAAATAGTTTTAGAAGCTTTAGTTCAGTCAAACACAACAGGCAAATCAAAATCTCAAATCAAAACTGTTCAAATAAGTTTTGATTCAAAAGCTGAATCTTTTTTTACTCATTTATATCATTCATAATATAAATTTTCATTTAAAGAAGCTATTTGAAAAGCAGAAGCATTCTTCGGAGTTGGAATAATTACAACTCTTGCATTATTAAGTTGCTTTTGAATATCTTCACTATAAGTATTTATTTCACTTTTTATAGAATCATAAATATCTTCGTTTACAAGAACAGAAACCAAAGAGTAAACCTTATTTCATCAAGCCTGTGCTCAATCAAAAAGGCTTATTTCAGAAATGGGAAATCTAAAAGTTATAGAGAACAAAATAGCTCCTATCAAAAAGGATGATACAATTTTTTGTACTTTATTATATTTCATATTTTTTCGCTACTTTTAAGCTAATAAAAAAAGTTTTTAACATAATAGTTAAAAACTTTTTATTTTCAAACAAATTATAAAAAAAGATTTAATAAAAAAAGATATTGAAAAATCAATATCTTTTTTAGTTTTTACTTTTTAGTAAATCTTTTTCTATCAGTTTCATTTAAATACTTTTTTCTAAGTCTAATATTTAAAGGAGTAACTTCAACATATTCGTCTGGTCCAATATAATCAATAGCTTCTTCCAAAGTCATTTTTTTAGGTGGAATCAATCTAATTGCTTCGTCAGTTCAACTTGCTCTTATGTTTGTCAATTGTTTATTTTTACAAGGATTTACAACTAATTCTCCTCATTTTAAATGTTCTCAAATAATCATTCATTCATAAACTTCAACAACTGGGTCTACAAAAATTCTTCATCTTTCTTGTAATTTCCATAAAGAGTAAGCCATTGTTTGACCTTTTAATCAAGCAATCATAGATCAAACTTCCCTTTTTTCAATTTCTCATTTATATGGAGCAAATTCTTCAAATCAACTTGAAAGAATTCATTCTCATTTTGTAATTGTTGTAAATTCAGACTTAAATCAAAGAAGTCATCTTGTTGGAACTAAAAATTCCAATTGAGTTTCTCAATTTTCATCATACATATTTGCCATTTCTCATCTTCTTTTTCAAAGTTTTTCTATAACTGCTCAAGCAAATTCTGAAGGAACAGAAACAGTTACTCTTTCAATTGGTTCTTTTTTAATTCAATCCTCCATATGCATAATTACTTCTGGAGCTCAAACTTGTAACTCATAACCTTCTCTTCTCATTGTTTCAATCAAAACTGACAAATGAAGTTCTCATCTACCTGAAACTATATAATTTTCTCCAGAATCAAAATCTATTTTTAATCAAACATTTGTTTCTAATTCTTTTTCTAATCTATCTCTAATTTGTCTAGATGTAACCATTTTTCACTCTTTACCTGCAAATGGAGAATTATTTACCAAAAACTCCATTTTCAAAGTTGGTTCATCAATTGAAATATGAGGTAATGCTTCAACATTTTCATTTTCAGCAATAGTTTCTCAAACGAAAATATCAGGAATTCAAGCTATTGTAACAATATCTCAAGCCAAAGCTTCAGCTGTTTTAATCTTTTTTAGTCATTCATTTGTAAGAATTTCAGAAATTTTTCATTTTCTTTTTTTTCATTCACTAGAAGTTATATAAACTTCTTGACCTACTTTCACTTTTCCATCATTTACTCTTCAAATAGCTAATCTTCAAAGAAAATTATCATAAGCTAAGTTTGCAACCTGCATTCTAAAAGGTTTAGTTGCATCATTTTCAGATTCAGCTACTTTTTCAAGAATCATTTCAATCAAAGGAGTAATATCTTTTCTTTCATCATTTAAATCTCTAAAAGCTAATCAGTCTCTAGCAATTGCATAACAAACAGGAAAATCTAATTGTTCATCAGTTGCTCCAAGAGTAACAAATAAATCAAAAATTTGATCGTGAACCCAATCTGGTCTAGCTGATGGTTTATCAATTTTGTTGATAACAACAATAGGTTTAAGACCAAGGCTTAAAGATTTCTTCAATACAAATTTTGTTTGAGGCATAGGACCTTCGTAAGCATCAACAACCAATACTACAGAATCAACCATTCTTAAAGCTCTTTCAACTTCAGAACCAAAATCAGCATGTCCTGGAGTATCAACAATATTTAATTTATGTTCATCTCAAGCTTTATCTACATAAAATATAGATGTATTTTTAGAATAAATCGTAATACCTCTTTCTTTTTCTTGAGCATTAGAATCCATTGCTCTTTCTTCTATTTCTTGTCTAGAATCTTTTCTAGTATCTGCTTTTAAAAGCTGATCTACAAGAGTTGTTTTACCATGATCTACATGGGCTATAATAGCTATATTTCTAAAAGATTTAAACATATCTTTTGTTTTTTTTAGTACAAATAAAAATGATGAATTTTATAAATTCCGGCTGATTATATAAAGAAATATTTAAAAGTAAAACAAAAAAAATTTATTTTTTTGATTTTTATAATATTTTGACTAAACTGTCTTAGCTAAATTTTTATTTAGCAAAAGACAAATAATTAAAAAGTGTGAACTATATCAAAAAATCAAGTCTAAAAAAGTAAAAAATTATTTTTAATAAAATATCTTTTTAATCACCATTTTTCCAAATAATTCAAAAAATTTATTTTTTAATATTTTTTGAGTTATTTCTTTTGATAAAAAGTTTTTTGAAATTTGGCATAAAATATTTTTCATTATTTCTAAAATTTTAGTTTTTTTGAAACTGGTTTTTAATTTATTATTTAAAAAACTTGAAAAAATGAGTATGACATTAATACAAGGTCTGATATTTTGAATAACAATATCTACCATTTTCTTTTTCATTTGGGAAAATAGAAAATTGGCTAGATCTAAATCAAAAGCAGAACTTATAATTTCCGAAGCTAGTAAAGACAAAGAAAATGTTTTAAACAATGCTAGAAAAGAAGCTGATAATCTATTAAAAGAGGCTAGAAAAGAGTCTGATAATATTATAAGAGAAGCAAGGAAAGAAGCTTCTGATGTAATTTCTAAGTCTGAAAAACTTGAAGAGAGAATTTTGGAAAAAGAAACAAAAATAGAAAAAAAATTAGAAGAAATAGAAAAGAAACAAGAATCTATTTCTAAACAAGAAGATGAATTCAAAAATAGGATTTTATCTTTTGAGAAAAAAGAAAAATGATTAGAAAATAAAATCTCTGAAATTGCTAAATTAACAGAAGAAGAAGCTAGAGTTTTATTTTTGGAGGATATAAAAAAGAAATATTCTGATGAATGATTTTCTTTAATAGAAAAATACAAAAAAGACATTGATAAAAGGAAAAAAGAAGAAGCTAGAGAGATAATTTTGAAGTCTATTCAACAATATGCTTGAGATATAACAAATGAAGTTACTACAACAATAATTCCATTATCTAGTGAAGACTTAAAGTGAAAATTGATTTGAAAAGAATGAAGAAATATTACAACTTTTGAAAAATGTACTTGAGTTTCTCTTATAATTGATGATACTCCAGATAGTGTTTTTATTTCTTGATTTGATTTATTTAGAAGATATGTTGCTAAAAAATCTCTTGAAAAGTTAATTGAAGATTGAAGAATTCAACCTGCTAGAATTGAAGAAATTGTTGAAAATACTGAAAAAGAAGCTGAAAGCTTACTTAGAGAACTTTGAACAAAAACACTTGAAGAATTGAATATAACAAATCTTCCAGATGAAATTGTTCCAATAATTTGAAAACTTAGATTTAGGACAAGTTATTGACAAAATATTTTAAAACATTCTAAAGAAGTTGCTTTAATTGCTGAACAATTAGCAAAAGACTTGTGAGCAGATCCATATTTAATAAAAATTTGATGATTATTGCACGATATAGGAAAAGCCTTAGATCAAGAAATAGAGTGAACTCACCCAGAAATTTGATGAAAAGTTGCTAGGAAATACAAACTAAATGAAAAAGTTGTTGATATGATAGAAAATCATCATTGAGAACAATTTGTAATTTCTTTGGAGGCTGCTATAGTTCAGGTTGCTGATGCTATAAGCTCAGTTAGACCTTGAGCAAGAAGAGAAGCAATTGAAGAATATTTGAAGAGAATTAAAGAAATGGAAGCTCTTGTTCAAAGTTTTTCTTGAGTAAACAAAGCTTATGCATTAAGTGCTTGAAGAGAGATTAGAGTTTTTGTGGATGCCCATACTGTTTCTGATTTAGATGCTCAAGAAATGGCTCGTACAATAGCTGAAAATATACAAGAAAATCTTAGTTATCCTTGAGAAATAAAAATTAATTTGATCAGAGAAATGAGAGTTATTGAATATGCTAAATAATTTTATTTTTTAACAAAATTTTATGCTTTTTTGAACAGAATTAAAAGTTGGACATAAGGTGATTTTTGAATGATCACCATACGAAATTACATCATCTGAACATTTGAAAGTAGCTATGTGAAAAGGACTTTCAAAAGTTACTATGAAGAACTTAGTTACATGAAATGTTTTATCTTGAAAAACTTTTAGAGAAGTTGACAAATTTGAAGAAGCAGATGTTTCTACAAGCAGTTACGATTTTCTTTATAGTGAATGAGATGATTATTACTTTATGAATAGAGAAACTTATGAACAAGTTTCTTTAACTAAAAAGGCTCTTGATTGAGCAGAATTATACTTAAGAGATTGAGATAAAGTTTTACTTCAAGAATTTAATGGAGAACCAATAAATATAAAATTGGATCCAGCAGTTGTGCTTGAGGTAATAGATACTCCTCCTGGAGAAAAATGAGATACAGCAACCTGAGGTAAAAAACCAGCAACATTATCAACTTGATTAGTAGTTCAAGTTCCTTTATTTATTTGAATTTGAGAAAAATTAAGAATAGATACAAGAACGGGTTCATACTTATCTAGAGCCTAAAACATAAATAATAATGAACAATTAATAATAAAAATTTTGGAAAAATAGCAAAATTAGTTATAATCCAGAAGCAATTAAAGTTAAATGTTCATTATTATTTTTTAATATTAAATATTTTTCAATGTACCCATTTATAGATTTTTTCGGAATTCCTGTATATATCTTTTGACTAACTATAACTATTTGTTTTTTCCTTTTTTTGCGGATGCTAAAAAAGTTATCAGTTAGATTTTCTTTTGATTATTCTCTTTTTTCCAATAATATTTTGCGGTATTTTCTCTCTATTTTTTTCTTTTCCAGACTTTTTTATGTTATTTCAAAATGGAATGATATGAAATACATAAAAAATTCTTTTGAATTTTTTATAATGTGAGATTATAATTTTTCTTTATTTTGAGCTATATTTGGTTTTTTCTTTATATTTTATTTTAAAATAAAAGTTTTGAAACATAATGTAAATAAATATTTAGATTGAATACTTTTATCTTTTTTATTTATATTGGTTATAGCTTATTTATGAGCTTTGTTATGATGACAAGTTTATTGAAGACCTACAGACTTTTGAATAGAAATTTCTTATACTAGTAGATTTTCTAGTATTCTTGATTCTTCAGGAAGATTTCCATTACCTATAATTTATTCAATTTTATTTTTTATAGTATTTTCTATTTTGTATATTTTATCAATGTATATAAAAGTAAGATGATTTATAGGATATATATGATTTGCTATTTTTGCTTCTATTATACTTTGACTTGAATTTTTTAGTTGAAAATTTGATTTTTTCAAAGATACAATTTGAATAAATATGTCCCAAATTTGAGCAATATTTATGCTTATAATTTGCTGAAAAGCTCTTTACAAAATGGTCAAACAAGATAATATCTTAAATCAAATTAATTTACATACGAAAGAATAAATTTTATGTTCTCAAAAAATTTAGCTTTTTTATTTTTTTCCTTCAGCTTTTTATCAGGAATATTTTTACAAAACATCTTTTTGAATTATGAGACTTCTTTGATAGTGCTAATTTTTATATTAGTACTTTTTTTGAATTTACATTTTTATTCTAAAGTAAAATTTTATAAACTGTGATTTTTTGCTTTAGTATGAGCCTTAATCTGAATATTTTTTTCTAACTATACTTTAGAAAATATATCTGAAAATAATTGAAAGTTAAAAAAATATTATGAAAATTCTTATTATAACATTGAATTCAATGCTGAATCTATATATAGAATAATAGAATCAGAAAAAATTTATATTGCTAAAATAAATAAAATATGAAATGAAAGTTTTTCAGAAAGTAAAATAAATTTTCTTGTTACTGTCCCTTATAATTTTGATTTAGATTTCTCTAATAATTTTGTTTGTAATGCTAGAATATTACCTGTGAAAGACTTTGGAAGTAATTTTAGTTACAAAAATTATATGCTTTCTAAAAATATATTTTTTACATCTTATTGTTCTAGTATTGATAAAAATTCTAACTTGGAAAGAAATTTTGCTGATAAAATAAATACTTTCAGAGAAAGTTTAATTTTAAGAATAAAAAATCTTTATCCAAAAGATGAAGCAAGTTTTTTAGCTTGAATACTTTTTTGAGCTAGAGAAGATCTTGAAAAAGAGCTAAAAGATAATTTTAACAATTCATGATTAACTCATTTAATTGCTGTTTCTTGATTTAATATAACTTTGCTAATTTTTTTTCTTAGTTATATATTTAAATTCTTTCCTTTAATTTTTAGAACAATAATTATAACTTTTACTATAATATTTTTTACAATTTTTGTTTGAGAAAGTGTTTCTGTTGTAAGGGCTGCGATTATGTGATTATTATGATATTATGTTATGGTTTCATGAAGACAAAATAATCATTTAACAATTGTTTTTCTTACAGCATCTTTAATGGTTTTATTTTCTCCTCTAAGCCTAAATTATGATGTTTCTTTTCATTTATCTTTTTTAGCTGTTTTGTGAATTATTTACACACAAAAGTTTTTTAGTAATTTTTTTAGGTTTGTTCCAGATTTTTTAGCAATAAAAGAAGCTCTTGTTATGACAATGTCAGCTTTGAGTTTTACTTTGCCAATAATGATTTTTAACTTTTGACAAGTTTCTATTTTGGCTCCTATCACAAATGTTTTGGTTACTTGGACAATTCCTATTTCTATGTTATTATGATTTTTATCTTTGATAACTAATTATATTTATGAGCCTTTTACTATAGTTTTTTCTTATTTAACTTGGGTTTTTCTAGCTTATGATATCAAAATTGTAAACTTTTTCTGAAGCTTGGACTTTGCTTTATTGAAAGTAAATTTTTGAATTTATAAAAATGTTTTAGAAATTTTTTATTTTGTAGTTTTAATTTTTTTGATAAATTATTTTAGGGAGTAAAAAAATAGAAGCAAAATTTTGCTTCTACTTTTTATTTTCTAAAATTGATTGATTAATTTCTCTAATTATTTCACTTGGTTTTTCAATAGTTTTTTTGCTTGTTAATTCTTTTTCTACCTTTTCTGCTATTTCACGAAGCTTACTTTCATCAGCTCCTTGTTCTAATCATTTTTGAAATGTTTGTGATAAATTACTTTTTTCAGGAACATTACTTTTTGCTATTAAATCTTGGACTTTTTTAACATAATCATTTAAGTTTTGTTTCTCATTTCAAGCTTTTTCTTTTTCTCAACTTCATATACTTTCAGTTCTTTTTTGAGCAATAGATCATTGAGAATCTGAAGCTCTTTGTTTAATTGTATTTAAATAGCTTAATTTTTCTAACGGATTAATATTTCTATCTCATATTTTTTGTTTACATTGATCAATTTCCCTTTCAATATTAGGATCAGCTGAGAAAGATTTTCAATTTGTAATATCAGCTCAAGTTTTAATAAAAGCATTATTTAAAGCATCTAAAGATTCTATTCTTTCAACACTATTCATTTCACTTAAATTATTTTTATCAGTTTTTGTAAAAAAGTTTTTTCAAACTGAATCTATAAGATTTTCTATATTTTTTTTAGATTCTTCGTTTTTATTTTTTCATTCTCAAAGTATTATATTTCATATTTCTTTTGCTTCATTATTTTTTGATATTCAAGAATAAAACGAAATATTTTCTTTATTAAAAAATAAATCTTTTATTTTTTGTTGTCCTTCATCATTTTCTTCAATCTTTTTATCTAAATCTTGAGTTGTTAATTGTTCGTCTTCTTTTTTTCATTTGTTTAAAGAAGATAATATTTTATCTTTTGCTGTATCAACTTCTGATTTTTGTTGTTTTTTATAATCAACTCATTTGGTTAAACTTTCTTTTGTATCTCAACTTTTTACTTGTTCTCAAGATGAACTTGTAACTCATTTTCAATTTGAATCAACTAAGTTTCAAGCTTGCTCTTCTTTTTTTCATTCTCTTCAATACGGATCTGGTTTATCCCATCAAAAAATTGCTTCTGCTGAATCTGCAGAAAGTCCTTGTTTAGTTTCTGTCTTATTTCATATTTTATTCTTCTTTGAATCTAAAAAGGCTTCTGCCAATTCATCAATATATCAATTACTTTTTGAAATAACTTCAAATCATAAATTTGAATATTCAAAAGTTCCTTTTGTTTCATTCAAAGCTTTTTTTATATTTTCAGGACTCTCTTTTAGCCATTTAACAGTTGAAGCAAAATCCTTTGCTATTTCTAAATTTTCTCAAGAAGTATTTTGATTATACAAAGATTTTATCTCATTTTTTCATTTAGCAAGTTGTTCTGGAGCTTTTTCTCACATTTCTTCATAATGTTTATCAGCTTCTTCTTTAGCATTTCTAGCTTCTAAATTCTCCAAAGGATTTCATGTTATTTTTTGTCAGAACATAAGTTATAAGTTATTAAATTTATTTTGAATAATTATAACATATTTATATTAAATTTTGCAAAAATTTTACAAATAAAATTTTTTTTATATAATCTGCCTCGTTTAGTTTATTTAATAATTAATTATTTTTATGAAAATAGAGAGAAAAGATTTATGAAGATCTGTTGTTGAACTTATTATTGAAGTTGATGCAAGTAATGTAAAAAAACATAGAGCAAAAGCTATTTCTTACTTACAAAAAAATGCTGAAATCAAAGGTTTTAGAAAATGACATGTTACAGAAGCTATTTTATTAAAACACTACGGAGAAGAATATATATCTCAAGTTACTGTTGATTTTGCTATTGACGAAGTTTATAGAGAAGCTTTGAAACAAGAAAAATTATTGCCAGTTTCTCAATGAGAAATTAAAGAAATTATTTCTCAAATTCCTATGAAAATTAGAATGGAAGTTGAAGTATTTCCAACTATTGAAATAGAAGATTCTTATAAAAATATTTCTTTGAAAAAGAAATCAGTAGAAGTTAGTGATGCTGAAATTCAAGATGCTATTGAAGATATTGAAAGAAGATTTACAACTTTTGTTGAGGCAAGTGAATGAGAAGTTTCTGCTTTCTGAGATAGAGTTACTATTGATACTCAAGGTTATGATTTAGAATGAAATGAATTAGCTCATACTGATATGAAAAATTATCCTTTAACTTTGGGAAGTGCAATTCTTGTTCCTTGATTTGAAGATAAAATGATTTGAGCAAAAGTTTGAGATGAACTGAATTTAGATATTTCTTTCCCTACTGATTATCACAATGAAAATTTTGCTGGAAAACAAACTAAATTTATAGTAAAAATTAATAAATTAGAAAAAGCTAAAAAACCTGAATTCACTCCAGAATTTATAGAAAGTTTAAGATGAAAAAAATTAGATTTAGAATGATTTAAGGCTTTAATTAAAACGGAATTGTTAGATGTAAAAGAATCTAATACGAGAATAGATGAGGAAAGAGAATTAATTGATGAGTTATTAAAAATCACTAAACTTGATTTAGGAGAAAAAATTCTTGCTGAACAAATTAAAAGAGTTTTTGAAGAAATTAAGCAAAATATGCTTAAAGATTGAATAAAAATGTCAGATTATTTAGAATCTCTTAGAATGAGTGAAGAAGAATACAAAGAAAAAAATGTAAAACCAGTTGCAACAAGAAGATTACAATGAGAATTAATTTTAAATAAATTATCTGAATTAGAACCTGAAAAAGCAAAAGTTAGTGATGAAGAAATGAAATCAGAAATTGAAAAAATTAAAGCTAATTTTCAAAATGAAGAAGTTTTAAGAAGATTAGAAGAACTTTATAGAGAAGGAAATAACTATTATGCAGAATTAAAAGCTAGAATTTGATTTAGAAACTTAATAAATAGTTTTTTTGCTTAATTAGAATTTTAGAAAAATATTCATAAATTATTCAAGTTTAAACTACTCACCTAAAAGTGGAATAGAAATAAAAAAGAGCTAATTGGCTCTTTTTTATTCAAAAATTAGTTGAAAAACAATTTACCTTACATATTTTTTTCTATCGTCCCGTTTCAAATCCGACCAGTTTTGCTAGATTCAAAATTTGGATTTAAAAACTCTTAAAATTGCTCTAAATAATTATCCAAAAATGAGTTTACTAAATTTAACTGATAAATCAAATTTAATGTAGAAAAAACAAAAAAGTTAGATTTTTTATTTCTAACTTTTTTGTTTTTTGCATATTTTTTATTAAAACGGAATATCTTCAATTGAAATTTCTTCTTCTTGTTTTGGAGAAGATTTTCTCACTGCTCCAGAAGAAGGAGTTGATTCATAAGAAGAAACAGGAGCTGAATCTCATCCTTTAGAATCTAACATAATCATATTTTCTCAAACAATTTCTGTTCTATATCTTTTTGTTCAATCTTGAGCTTCCCAACTTCTTGTTTGAAGTCTTCATTCCATATAAACTTTTTTTCATTTTCCTAAATATTGACTAGCAATTTCTGCTAACTTTCCCCATAAAACTACATTGTGGAACTCTGTTTGTTCTTGTTTAGCTCAAGATCAATCTGTCCAAGTTCTACCAGTTGCAACAGTAATAGTTGATACATTTTGTCCATTTGGAGTACTTTTTAACTCAACATCTTGAGTTAATCTTCAAATAATTTGAACCTTATTTAAATCCATAAATATTGTCTAATTACAAATTAAAAACCTAAAGCAGAATTTTGCTTTAGGTTTATTATAGATTTTTTTAAAAATTTGCAAATTTTTTATATTTTTTTATATATAGTTCATAAACTCTTAGCTATTTCATCTTCTAATTCTTTTTGAAAAGCAATCTGTTTTATAAAATCTTTCTTTTTTTTCTTTATCTTTTCATCTCTCAGAAAAGTTTTTGAAATATTTATAGCTGGAAGAATATAATTTATAATTACAACAACAAGAAAAGACACAGTAACCATAATAATTATAGAATTTATATTTTCTAAGCTTATATAAGCTATAGAATCAAATATTTGCTTTGGAGTTTTCTCCACATATTCAAATCAAATCATATTATTTTTTTAATTCTCAAACTAAAATTAATCTATTTAAAGTTGTTCCAAGAGGCCAACAAGTCATAAGAGTTATTTCTGCTTTTCACTTATCTCTTTTTAAAATATCAATATCTCTAGGTGAAATAACTTTTTTTTCTTTAATTACATAGGTATATTGTTTTTGTCCGTAATAAGCTATAACCTCATCATTTTCTTTTAAGTTTCAAAGAGTTGAAAAAACATCATTATATTTTCAAGGAATCCAAGGAAAATTTGAAGAATGTCAGAAAATAAATGAATTTCATATTTTTCAAGGCTGAGCACTTCAAGGATACCTAACAACTCAACCTTCCAACTCTTTCATAAAAATATCATTTAATTCGTTTTCAGAACTTGCTTTTGAATCTTTTACATCCATAAGTGGAATATTTTTTCCAAGTTTTGGTATAATTAATCTATTTTCATAAGGAACAATATCAATATTTAAATTAATTCTAGAATTACTTTTTGCTATCATAGATTTTATAGAATATTTATCTTCTTGGTTTGTAACTTCAGAATCTTTTGCACTAAGTTCTTCTAATCTTTCCTTTTTTGTTTTTTTATGAACTTCTGGACTTTCTATTTTTGTGGCATTTACAGAGGCAACAAAATTTCATTCTTGTTTGGAATTATCTCAAAAATAGCTTTGAGCTAGATTTATATAAGCAGAATAGTTTGTACCAAGAAGTAAAACAGCAAAAATTACAACAGATGTGAAACTATACTTCAAAGCAAAGGTTGAGTATGACAAAAAGTAATCAAATTTAGTTTTTGTTTGTTTTGCTTTTGTTGAAATATTGTTTTTCAATTCGGTAACATTTTTTTGTGTAAATTCTTGTGTTGAAGAATTTTCAATTTTTATTTCTTCTCATTCAAAAATATTTTTCTCATTTTCTATTACAAATATTTCTTCTTTTTCATAAAAGTTACTTTTATTATTTAAAATATCTTCATCTTGATATATTTCAAATGCTCATAATATATCTACAACTTCTTCACTTTTGTGTTCATTTTTCATTTTGTTTTTGTTTTAGTTTTTAATGTAAATAAATTCTAGCATATAAATTTTTTTTAGTCAAAAAATTTGCATATATTTTTTTTTCTATATAATGTCCTAGCTTTTTTCAAAGCCCAGATGGTGAAATGGTAGACACAGGGGACTCAAAATCCCCCGTCCTTTGGATGTGAGGGTTCGAGTCCCTCTCTGGGCACCAAACAAAAAAGATAAAAACTTTTCTAAAAATTTTTAGAAAAGTTTTTTATTTTACTTTTTACACTTTATAAATATATTATTTCTTAGTATATTATTTTATTTTCTGATTATAATTTAATGTTAAATATAGATAAAAATGCTCTAAAATATTTTAAAGAAGAAAAGTTTGAAAAAATAAAAATATTTTTTTATAATGCTTGATGTTCTGGAACAAAGGTAAATATTACAGATAATTTTGATATTACAGAAAATTTATTAAAAATTACTTTGAAAATAGAAAATCATGAACTGCTCTGTTTTTTTGATAAAAAAGATAAAGAAAAATTTCAAAATTGTTCTATAACAAGAATAATAAAAGCCGACCATAACTGAAAAGAAAAAATAAGTTATATTTATTCTTCCGAAAATGTTAAATCCAGATGTTGATGCTGAAGTAGTTTTTCTTTTTGAGAAGATAAAGAACCTAAAATAAAACTAGAAAGTTTAAAAAAATTAAAATGAAAATTTAATAAAAAATAATAAAAAATAATAAAAAATAATAAAACAACCTATGTACAACCACACACAAACAGAAAAAAAATGGCAAAAGTTTTGGGAAGAAAACCAAACTTTCAGAATTGGAAATGATTTTTCCAAACCAAAATATTATTGTCTTGATATGTTTCCCTATCCAAGTTGAGCAGGGCTTCATGTAGGTCATCCTGAATGAATGACTGCAAATGATATTGTAGCTAGATACAAACATGCAAAATGATATAATGTATTGCATCCAATGGGTTGGGATGCTTTTTGACTTCCAGCAGAAAATTATGCAATCAAAACAGGAACTCATCCAAGAATTACTACAGACCAAAATATAGATAACTTTAGAAGACAAATAAAAGAATTATGATTTTCTTATGATTGGAGCAGAGAAATTGATACAACTGATCCAAAATATTATAAATGGACTCAATGGATTTTTTTGAAGCTTTTTGAAAAAGGTTTGGCTTATGAACAAGACTTACCAATAAATTATTGTCCAAGTTGTAAAACTGGTTTAGCAAATGAGGAAGTGTTAAATGATTTTACTTGTGAAAGATGTGGAACAAAAGTAGAAAAAAGAAAGATTAAACAATGGGTTTTAGCAATTACAAAATATGCAGAAAGGCTTTTAGCTGATGTTGATAGACTTGATTGGCCAGAAAGCATTAAGGAAATGCAAAGAAATTGGATTGGAAAAAGTGAAGGATGTGAATTTGAGATGAAAGTAACAAGCCCTCACTCAATCTCTCCCAAAGGGAGAGAAGTAGAACAACTACTAGAAAATCTTTCTATTTCAGTGTATACAACAAGAATTGATACAGTTTTTTGAATGACTTATGCTGTTTTGGCTCCAGATCACAAAGATGTTTTGAAATTTATTACAGAAGAACAAAAAGAATCTTGTTTAGAATATATTGAAAATTCAAAGAAGAAATCAGATCAAGATAGAACTGCAGATAACAAAGAAAAAACTTGAGTTTTTACAGGTTCTTATGCAATAAATCCTTTTAGCTGAGAAAAAGTTCCCCTTTGGATTTGAGATTATGTTCTATGAAATTATGGAACATGAGCTGTTATGGCAGTTCCAGCTCATGACTTGAGGGATTTTGAGTTTGCAAAAAAATATGGTTTG
>JBBILU010000009.1:0-17320 GCA_037444775.1 Candidatus Altimarinota bacterium | reverse complement strand
AAAATAATTTTGGAAAAAAGAAAGTAAATTATAAACTTAGAGATTGGTTGTTTTCTAGACAAAGATATTGGTGAGAACCAATTCCACTTATTCATTTGGATATTGAAGACCTAAAAAAACTTCCTCATATAGATGAAGAAGCTTTTAATAAGCTAAAAAATAATATTAAAAATATTATAAACAAAAAAATGAGAGATGCACCTCTAGAATTTCTAGAGTCGGATACTCCTATGGGAACCTCTGCCAATCTCTCAATTGACTACAGTATAATAGAAACTATTCAAAAAGTCAAGAAAAAAAGTAGAAAGAACTTTAAATTAAAGTCTATTTTTGATATTTTCAAAAATCAAGATAAAAGCATTAGAGTTAGTTGAAAGTATTTGATTTTACATTTTAAAGAAAAATCTCGTTATGATTTTTTAAAAAGACTTGAATTTTCACAAACTATAATTGAAAATATAGATAAAGTTTGCTTTGTAAATGACTATTTTTGATTATTAAATGTAAATTGAAAAGTCTGGGTAGTTATAATAGAAAAAGTAGAAAATAATATTTATGATTTGGTAACATATTATAATTTTAAAGCTTTAAATAATTTTTCAGATACTGCATACATTCTCAAAAGAAATCCTCTTGACTCTGAATCAAGTTTTGGTGCGAGTACTTGTTCTGGAAAAGTAAGAGAATTAATTATTGGTTGAAAGGTTTTTTCTAAAATTTATGATGGAATTTATTCTAAAATAGTTTGTGATTATAACTTGCCCTTAGAACTTCCACAAGTACAAAATTACGAACCAAGTTGAGATGGAAATTCTCCACTTTCAAAAGTTCCAAGTTTTGTAAATGTGAAATTAGCAGAAAATTTAGTTTGAAAAAGAGAAACAAACACTATGCCTCAATGGTGAGGTTCTTGTTGGTATTATTTGAGATATATGGATCCACATAACTCAAATGAATTAGTAAATAAAGAAGTTGTGAATTATTGGTGAGAAGTAGATTCTTATGTTTGATGAGCTGAACATGCAGTTTTACATTTGCTATATGCAAGATTTTGGCACAAATTTTTGTTTGATATTTGAGTTGTTCCCACAAATGAACCTTTTGGAAGACTAAGAAATCAATGACTTATTTTGGCTCATGCTTTTGAAAGAAAAAATGGAGGACTTTTAGCAAACGACTTAGTTGAAGAAAAAGCTTGAAAGTTTTATGAAATTTCAACAGGAGAAGAAGTAAATAGAATTGTTTCAAAAATGTCTAAAAGTTTGAAAAATGTGGTAAATCCAGATGAAATTGTAAAAGAATTTTGAGCTGATAGCTTGAGACTTTATGAGATGTATATGGCTGATTTCAAAGATTCTGCTCCTTGGGATTCTAAATGAATTATTTGAGTAAGAAGATTTTTGGAGAAAGTAGAAAGAGCTTTTGATAGTGTTGATGCAAAAATTTGTGAAAATGATGATGAAGCAATAAAGCTTTTACACAAAACTATTAAAAAAGTAGAAGAAGATATTAATAATTATAAATTTAATACAGCAATTGCTGCAATGATGATTTTGGTTAATTATGGAAGACCAAAAGATGAGAAAAAATTTATGGATTGGAAACAAAAATTTGCAATAATTTTGCATCCTTTTGCTCCACATTTAGCTGAAGAATTATGGGAAAATTATTGTGATATAGAGACATCCATTTATGGTGTCTCAGAAAAGAAAGATGCTATAAATAACATCTCTACAAATTCAAAAAATTCTATATTTTTTGCTCCTTGGCCAGAATATGATGAAAATCTTGTGAAAGATGATGTTATCACTATTTGAGTTCAAGTCCTTGGGAAGTTAAGATGAACTATAGAAATCTGAGTTGATGAAGATGAAAAAACAGTTTTACAAAAAGCAAAATCCGAACCAAATGTTGCAAAATGGATTGATTGAAAAGAGCTTGTTAAAGAAATTTATGTAAAAGGTAAAATTGTGAATTTAGTGATAAAGTAGTTTGTTTTTTCTGAAAAAAAGAAATTATTGATGAATTAACCAAGAAATTTAGTATTTATAATTAGGAAAAAAGATTTAGCCACATTTTGTAGTTAAATCTTTTTTTTTACCTAAAAGCATAAATTATAACTTTCTGGTTTTCTCAATTATATAATTTCTTAAAAGTTTTTACTTTAATTATTCAATTATGATTTTTGGTTTCATCTAAAAGAAAATGTAATTGTGGTCTATACTTCTTGAAATCTAAAGTATCTACAATTAAAAATTCTATCTTATTAAATTTAGCATATTTTACTATATCTTCAATATTTTCTGTATACGGAGTTATCCACCTATTTTTTGTTCAAGAATAATATGTAACTATCGGAAATCTTTCCAAAATATCTATATCATAAACTCATTTTTTAAAATCTGAAACATTTCATTTTATATAACTTCCCCAATTATTTTGCAACCATTCTCAAGCTTCTTTTTTTATACTGTAATATTCATCTGCATTTTTATGAATATTATAAAAAGAAAAAATTCATAAAAAGTAAATAAATAAAATAGATAAAATAATTCCAGATTTGATAATAGAAAGGGAATCAAGAGATTTGCTTATATATCTTTTTTTAAATACTCAGTTAAAATTTAGCCTATCTATTCAATAAACTATAATAATTAAAATTATGGGCAAAAATATTATAAAATATCTATCTAAAACAAAAAACATTGTGAAAAATATTGAAGCTATGAGGAAAAAACTAAAAAAACTAATGAGTAAATCATTCCTTTTATCTATTATTAAATAATAAATTCCCACAAAGAAAAATATTATTGGGATTATTAAAAAACTTAGCAAAAATTTATTATTAAAAAATTTAGAGTTTTCGTTAGAATAAAGAGAAACAGCATATCACAAAACAATATGAGGCATATTTTGAAAATATAATTTCTTTTGATTTGAAAACCACCTACTAAAAAATTCACTAGGATTTTCTGAAATATAATCTTTTAGAGAAATATTGTCTTCTAGTTTATCATATTTTAATCATCAAGCAAATCAAGCTTTTAAATGAAGTTTGTCTTTGGATAATTCTCAAACAGCTTGTTCAAATCATTCATCATCCATTTTATCAATTCCTCTTAACATTGCTTGTCTAAGATTTGAAGAACCCTTATTTGTTAATCACCATTCTCAAGTTATACTATTTAGATGCAAAATATATGGAAAGGAAAAAAATAAAAAACTTAATAAAAGCAAAATATTTATTAAAATAAATTTTGAGAAATTTATATATTTTTTAAGTAAAAAAATTAAACTTATTAATCATATTGCTAACAAATAAATAAATGCTTCTCATCTTGTTATATAAAGCAACATTAAAAGAAATCAAAACATAATAGCATCACTTACTTTTGGCTTGTCATAGAATTTTAAAATAGCAAGAAAAAGTAGTAAAAATAATGGAATATATAAATTTTCTGACAAAACTGAAATATTGAAATTTAATAAAATTGGAGATAAAAAAAACAAAGCTAAGAAAAAAATTAAATAATGGCTTCTTAAATACCTTTTTCAAATAAAATAAAGAATAATTCCAGTAAAATTAAATAAAATTAAATTTATAATTTGAGCTGATAAAAACTCATCTACACTAAAAAAACTTCAAAAATGAATTAATATTGAGTATAAAAAACCAAACCAACCAGTTCAAAAAGCTTCACTTCTAAAGTCTCAAAAAAAATGGGACATTTGCAAATAAGCAAAACTATCCGCATTTTTTAAAATTTCATTTAATGGAATTAAAAAGTAATGCAATAAAGTTCCAAGAATAAAAACTAAGGCAAATCACAATTTTTTCATAAATTAAGTTAAGAATTATATTATTTTGAGGTTTAAAAACCTTCGTTGACAATTAATTAGATTTATATGCATTTTTCCTAAAAAATCAAATTCAACAAAAAAAAGATGATTTTATTAATCATCTTTTTAATCAATTTATATTTTTAAAAAAATGGTGGGTATAGATGGATTTGAACCATCGACCTCATGATTATCAGTCATGCGCTCTAACCAACTGAGCTATACACCCAAAAAATATAATGGTCGGAAATGTGAGACTCGAACTCACAACCCCACGCTCCCAAAGCGTGTGCGCTAGCCAATTGCGCTAATTTCCGTAAATAAATAGAGTTTAGGATTAGGATTTAGAAAAAATCCTAATCCTAAACTCTATTTATTATTTTTCTTAAAATATTGGAGCGGGTGATGGGGCTCGAACCCACAACCCTCTGCTTGGAAGGCAGATGCTCTAGCCAATTGAGCTACACCCGCATTTTTATTTAAGCGAGGTAGATATTATTAAAAAAGTTATATTTGTCAAAATTTTTTTAAAAAAAGTCTAGCAATCAAAAATTCCACAAAATTTCTCAATATTTTTTACTTATTTAGATTATATGCTATAATATTACTAATATTATAAATTAAAAAATTCTTATGCAAAAAGAACTAAATACAAAAATTATCAATAATGCAATTAGTGCTTATTTAATGTTATTTATCTCTGGACTTTTTTTATTTAACAAAAAAAATATTTTAATAAATAATCCATTTGTTAAAAATCACACAAAAACAGCTATACTAATTCATATTTTATTTTTAATTAATTTTGTGGTCTTTATTTTTTATGGTTTTCTAAAATGAATATGATTTCTAAGCTTTAGTTTAAATTATATAATAGCAAGTGTTATATTTCTTTTTTTATTTTCTATTTTACTTTATTGAATATTAAAAGCCAGTAGATGAGAAAAGTTCAAAATTTGAGATATTGTATTCTTTTGAAAAAAAGAAAAGATAATTGATATTAATTGAGATATGAAATTAGATGAAAAAGATAAGTTAACTATAATTTTATCTTACATTCCATTTATTTGATTTATAATATCTTGAGAATATAAAGAAAACCGTATTATTCAGAATATAGTTAAATTAAATTTGTTAATTTCATTAATAATTTCTATTTTTTATCTATTTTGATATTCTAACATCTGAAATTTATTTACTTTATTATATATAGTTTATGTCGTTTATTCCAGTATAAACTTAATATCACAAAATGAAATAATATCACTTAATTTAGATTTAATTCCTTTCCCAGAAAATAAAATAATTTTTATAAAAACTTTTTTTAAATATTTACAAACCTATTTTGCTAAAAAAGATTTTATAAGTTTTGATATTTTAAAAAAAAGTATTCTTGAAGAAACTATTAAACAAGAATCTGAAAATGAAATTATTTTAAAAAAATTAGATAATAAAAATATTTCAGCATTTTTAGTTTATTTTCCTATTTTAAATATTATTTCATTAGCTTTTATAAATACAAAAAATAAAATTCATATAATTAATGGAATATTTATCAGCTTATTATTTGTAATATTATTAATATTTTATATATTTAATTTAGTAGATTTAAGAATATTTACTTTTCTACTTTTTCCTATTTGTTTCTGAATTGGTTTTTATAAAACAAGAATTGCTTATAAAATGCCTTTTATTTATAATATCTATGAAATATTTTGAAATATTTCTAGATTTTTTAAAAAAAGTAAAATAATAATTAATGAAAAAAGTATTGAAACAAATATTGTGTTAAAAGTTTGAGAAAAATAAAATTATATTTCTAAAAAATAAGATGATAAATTTATCAAAAAAGGGTTCTTATTCTCTAAAAGCTGTTGTTTTTGTTGCAAAAAAATGAACAAAAACAAATATTGAAGAAATTTCTTTAGTTCAAAATATTCCCAAATCTATACTTAGAAGAATAATAGCAGATTTAGAAAAAGCCTGAATTGTAAAAACTTTAAAATGAAGAAATTGATGAATTATTTTATGAAGAGAAATAAACAAAATTTCTCTTTTTGATATATTTGTTGCAAGTAAAGAAAAGCTTTGAATTTCTAACTGTACAAAATGAGATTTTTGTGATAATATAAATTTTTGTGATACAAGTAACATTTTAATAAACTTACAAAAATGATTTGATTCTTTATTAAAATTATATTCTCTTGATAGAATAATAAAAAAGTAGGTATAAATTGGATATAGGAATTTTATTTTTTTTAAAAAAAATTTGCTTTTGAAACTTTTTTTTATATGATATGGGTCGTTTTAAAAGCTTATAGCTAAAAATAAATATTTTATAATAATAATTTTAGAAAAATGACAAATTCATTGCTTATTAAAAAAATTCAAGCAGAATTTTTACAAGAAGGTAGACCAGAATTAAGAACTGGTATGGAAGTTGAAATTAGCCAAACAATTAAAGAATGAAACAAAGAGAGAATTCAAAAATTTAAAGGTTTGATTATTAAAACAGCTTGAAAATCAGAATTAGAAAAAACTATAACTGTTAGGAGAAAAATCGGAGCATTTGGTGTTGAAAAAATATTTGCAATACATTCTCCAACAATTAAAGAAATTGAAGTTATTAGACAATTTAAAGTTAGAAAAAAATCTATTAAATTTATTAGAGATCTTACTTGAAAAGCTGCTAGACTTAAAGAAGTTAAATAATAAAAAAATCCAAACAAAATTTGTTTGGATTTTTTTATATTTTTATATTTGTTCTTGGAACCTGATTTTTTAACTTTGTTCATTTTTGCAACAGACTGGTTCACAAACAAAGTCAATCCCAAAAAACAATTACTTGTCAATCTTCAGAATTATTTAATTCTTTTTTTTCTAAAACAAACGATTCTCCTATTCTATATTTTTCTGCTTTTTCTACACTTTCAAGTTCAACAAAATTTTTCTTCGCAAATTTTCAAAAAGTTTGAGCAAAATAAAAACTTAATAAAAAATCATTATTCACCTCTTCTCAAAAAGGAATTCCCGAACTAATTATATTTGGAAAGTCTGAAAAATAATTAGATTCTTTTGATCTTATGAAATATTCTTTTCAAGTTTTTATAATTAAATAATTATCAAATAAATCTTTTTCAAATAGGAATCTTTTTTCCAATTTTCAAATTAAAATTTTTAGTTCTTTTGATTTCAAAACTTTTTCTTCCTTTTTTTTCGTAAAATATTGTTTTTTTTCTGTATCTATAGAAGAAAGTTTTCTGAACTTCACTATAAAAAATCCTTCTGTATCATTTATATGTGGCCAAATTTTGTGTCATTTAACACAGTCTTTATCAAGAATTTTTCATTGCCATTCACAAATTCAAGGAACTGATTTTAATCAAGGCAGATTACATTCTAAAACTTCTATTTTTTCACCAAATTCTTTTTTAGCAAAATCAATAATTTCTTCATCTTCTTCTGGAGCCATTGTACAAGTTGAATAAACCATTTCTCCTCCAACTTTCAATGCTTGAAAAGCAGAAATTATAAGCCTTTTTTGCAATCTTGATAATTCTTCTATTGTTGTCAAAGACCAATTTATATCATCTTTTCTCATTGTTCATTCTCAAGAACAAGGAGCATCAAGCAAAATTTTATCAAAAACTTCAGAAAAATATCTTCAAAAATCTCTTCAATCAAGTTTTGAGATGGAAGTATTTATAATTCCTTGATAATTAATATTTATTTCTAAAGCTCTTAATCTATTTTGAACAATATCATTTCAAACAACTAGTCATTTTGAATTCATCATATTTGCAATTTGTGTTGTTTTGCTTCAAGGAGCTGCAGAAACATCCAAAACAATATCTCAAGGCTTTGGGGATAAAAACATTGGTGGAATCATACTAGAAGTTTCTTGAATATAAAAAAGTCCAGCAAAATATTCAATGCTTTTTCAAAGTGGTTTACTTCTATCTTCTCTATCTATAAAAAAACCATTATCAACATAAGGAATTTTCTCTAAAATCCAGCCATTTTTCAAGGCTCTTTTTTCAAAATCTTCACTACTAATTCTAGAAGTATTTACTCTAATTGCCTTTTTTAAAGGTAATTTACAGAATCTCAAGAATTCATTAAATTCATTTTCTTCAAATAAAGGTTTATACCTTTCTATAAACTTTGGATCAAAATCTTTTTTCATAATAATAAAATTTGCTTAATATAAATTATTTTTTATTATAAAATAAATTATTCTTAAGTAAAATTATTTTATGACAATAATGAGATTACAAAAATATTTGAGCCAAGCTTGAATTTGCTCAAGAAGAAAATCCGAAGAATTCATCTCAGAATGATTAGTAAGTGTTAATGGAAAAATAGCAAAAATCGGACAAAGTATAGATGATGAAAAAGATGTCGTCAAATTACTTGACAAAGCAATAAAAGAAAAAGATTCTCTTGTATATTATAAAATAAATAAACCTAGAGGAATTCTTACAACTTGTGCTCCACATTGAGAAAAAAATATTGTAGACATTATAGACATTGAAACAAGAGTTTTTCCTATTTGAAGACTTGATAAAGAAACATCAGGACTACTTTTATTAACAAACGATGGAAGATTAGCAAATTTTTTAATGCATCCTAGATATAATCACGAAAAAGAATATATTGTAGAAACTTTTTGACCAATTACAGATAAAGAATTAGATACAATGTCTAATTGAATTTTCATTTTAGGAAGTTATACAAAAAAAGCTGTTATAAATAGAATTTCTTCATGAAAATTTTCTATAGTTCTAACAGAATGAAGAAATAGACAAATCAGAAGAATGGTTGAATATGTTTGACATCAAGTTAAAAAGTTAAAAAGAATTAGAATTGAAAACATTAAACTTTGAGATCTTCCATTGTGAGAGTACAAAGAACTTAGCCAAATAGAAAAAAAAGAACTCTTTAAAAGGTTAGGAATAGAATAAAAACAACAAAAAAACTAGACAAAGTCTAGTTTTTTCTCTTTATAAAGCAAATTTTAAAAAAAATATTTATTTTTTTTTATTCTACTTTAAAAGTTTATCTAAATCACTAACTTTATAATTTCAAACATTTACAAAACTTCAATTTATACTTAAAGATTTTATGTTATTTCAAGAGATTATTAAATTAATATTTGCTCAAGATAAGTTATAAGTTTTTGTTAATAAATTATAACTTATTTTTACAGTTCAAACTTTAGAAGAAAGTGAATTGTAAGCTATTTGCAGATTTCAAATATCAGACAATACTTCTTGCATTGTAGATTCTAATTGAACTAAATTTATTTTTCATAAAAGCAAAATTCTATTATCTCAAATTATTGAACTTCTATCTGTTTCTCACATAATATATGGAACAAAACTAGAATTGAAAAAATAATGGCTATTTTCATTTAACTTATAGCTAGAGCTGAAATCTAGTTGATATTTCGTTCTATCTTCTCCAAGTAATATATTTAATTTAGACTTTTTTATTTCTATAGAATAATCCAAAAGTTTTTTTTCTACAAATAAATCTTCATACTTTAAATCTAAAATTCAATTTAATAATTTTGAAAATTCTCATTTTTTTCAAAGTAGCTTAACTTTTTTAAAAACTGAAACGACTGGATCTTCTTTAATTATTTGTACTTGTTCATCATCGTAAGTTATAATATTATTGTTTACTTGAGGAAAAAACTTATTTAAAAAGAAATTTTCAAATTTATACTTTTCGGCTTCTTCTAGGTCTAACTTTTCAATTAAATCCTTACTTTCTTCTTCTATATTATCCAAAGTATAACTAGATTTACTTAAGCTATTATAAAACATAAAATCTTTACTTCAAGCTTGAAACTCATCAAGAGCTTTTATATTTTTAATTTTGTTGTCTGATCTAGGATAAAGATCAAATGAAAAGCTATTTCAAGCAATTCAAATACTTTTCACCTTGTAGTAATTCTCTACAATTTCCATTTCCAAACTAGACAAATTAACACCATTAAATTTTGATAAATAATTTAACAAAGCTTGATTTGAAACTTCTTCTTGTGCATAATCATTTAATGTCTTTGCACTAAGTAATTCCTGATTTAACTTTGAATAATCTTTCAAATATGCATCATAATCATCTATTGCTGAGAAAAGTTCTTTGTAATCTAGTTTTAAAGATTCATAAGATTTTTTAAAGAGTTTATCTCTACCAATATTCTCATCTAAAAAACTTTTATTATTATCATAATATAAAATCAAAGAATTTATAGTTGAAATCAAAAAACTTTTATTGTAAGCTAAATTTAATTCTGTTTGATCTTTTAACTTCAAAGTATCTTCAGAACTTCTTTCTTCTTCAAAAATAGAAGATTTTATATATTTTTTTATAGGATTTAAAATATATAAATTGGAAATTATTGTGGTTTTTGCCCTTGTTGAATCTGTTTCGTTATTTGAATTAAGCAAAATATAAATATTCAAAATATTTAATATTTTGTCGAAATTTTCACTAGAAACAGTTTTGTCTTCAGTAAAAGCAGTAGCAACCACTTTTTGTATGTATAATGATAAATAATATTTTTTTAATTCTAAGTTTTTTTGACTTAACAAAGTTCTAGCATTTTTTTCTAAAAATACAGATAATTTAGCATAAATATTAGAATTACCTCAAAAATCAAAGGATAAAAATGTATCTCCTAAAGAAACTTTTTCCAAATCTTCTGATGAAATATTTTTATTATTTAATTTCGAAACTAATTTAAGAAAGTTAGTTTTTGCTAAAGTATTTATTTCTTCTTCTCAAAATTGTCTAAAAGATGTATTTGAATAATAATTTATAAAATTTGTTATTTCTGAATAGTCAGTATAACTAATGTATTTTATTTTGTTTGAATAATTTATAATATTTTCTAGATTAGAATTTATTTCATCATTATTTTTAGAAGTTATTAACTTAGTTAAACTAGATAGAACCATATTTTTATATAAAACCAGTTTTTTCTTATTATTAACAAAAAGAAAATAATATTTATCAAATTCAACTCAAAAAATACTTCAAAATGTGTTTTTTTGTAATTTAACTAGCTCTGAATTATAATTAGTAAAATCTATTTTTATTTTAGCTAAAATATCGTTAAATATACTCTTATAATAAGTATCTCAAGAAAAAATTAAATTTATATAACTAGGGTTAGTTTCAAGAGATTCTATACTTTCTGGGAAAAATCCTAAATCTGCTATTTGAGACATCCTAAGTTCATCTATAGAAAACTCTTTTGATAAAATATCCTTATTAAAAGCCAAATACATTTTTGGAAATAAATAAGATTTTGAAGTAACTTTTTTGTCACTTCACAAAAAATCAAGTCCTAAATTAGAATTTATAGAAAAAATAGAATATTTATTAACATTTGTTGTATTTATTAAAAATATTCAAGGAGAATCAGCTCTAACAACAAATCAGCTTCAAGATATTTCTAAAGTTTTTGATAAATCTTTGAAATCAAAAACATAAATTCAATTTCAAACTTCTACATGAAACTTATTTCACTTTGAAACATTTTTATAAATATCTCAGTAAAAATATGAACTGTTAAATAAACCAAAAACATTTTCAACAAAAGCTCAACTCTGAGAAAAACCCGAACCTGTATTTTGAAAATCTGAAGATACGAAGTTGGAATCTCAAGACTTTTTTACAAGAAAATATCAATCATTTACTTTTGTAACTTTATTATCAAAAACAGAATAATTTTTTGGAACAACAAAAGACATCATCACTAAGAAAGATAGTAATAATAATGAAAATATTACCAAAAGTATTCTTAGTGTTGATGTCTTGTTATTCATATAAAGTATGTTTTAAAAAATTAACTAGATTATTTAGCTGTATGGTCTGTTTTTAACCAATCTGGAACTTTCATTCCATCATCCCAAAGTTCATCAGCTTTTTTATCTGTAGTTTTAGATGATTCATCTTTTGAGTCATCTTTTTTTGGTTTTTTACCCTCTTTTTTCTTTTCTTTTTTTGGTTCTTCTAAAGCAGTTGTTTTTAACCAGTCTGGAATATCTACTGAATCAAGAGAACTATTTTCTGGTAGAGACAAAACATCTTTTGTTTCTACATCTTTTGTTTCTGCATCTTTTTTCTCTAAACTTCCATCTGAATTTTCCTCTGATATTCATTCTTCTGGTTTATTTTTTCAGTTTAAATCCAAACTTCATTTTAACCAATCTGGAACATCAGCCTCAAAATCAACTTTATCTTCTTCAATAACTAAATCATCTGTTTTTATTTCTTTTTGTTTCTCTAATTTTATTTCTTCTGAAAACTTAGGTTCTTCTACAAACTCTTGTTTTTTCTCTAATTTATCAGTTAAACTATTTTTTAACCAATCAGGAACAGCATTAGTTTCTACCTTTGTAACCTCTTCAATGTTTTCTTCTTGTTTCTCTAATTTTGGAGTACTTATAGTCTCAGTTTCAACTTTTTTTGAAGCAGTGTAACTAGGGATTTCTATTTCTGGAGTTTTAATAATATTTTGCTCTAAACTCTCTACATTTGGAAGAATTTTCTCTGGAATAGGTTCAGGAATTACCGGAGTTGTTTGAACTTTTCATAACCAATCTGGAATAGCAGTTTTTTCCTCCCCACTAGACAAAATATCTTTTGTTTCTGTTTCTGTAGAAGTAGATTGTATAATATTGTTTACTTCCTCTTTTTTATCCTCTTCTGGAAACATAGAAGAAATATCTTTTGTTTCTGTTTTTTGAATAACTGATTGTAAACTGTTATTAGCAAGTGGATCAGAAGTTTTTTCATTAACAAAATCTTCAAAAGAATCTCAATTTTTTCTATTTTTGAAAAAATCCCAAATCCACATTCAAATCATTATTAAAATAATAACTCAAAGAAAATATAATCAATAAATTCAAACTTTTTTCAAAAAACTCATAAACTTTCAATCTGAAGGCTCAGAAACTTTTTCTGATTCTTTTTGGACTTCTTCTTTTTCTGATTCTGGAATATTTTGAACTTTTCCATAAACAAACTCTTGCATAATAGCTTTAAAATCAAGCTTTTGTGTATCAGTCATCACTGTTTGAGTTGAAATTATTTGCAAAACTTCTTTTCAGATAAGTTTATTTTTTTCAAGTTCTTCACTTTGTTTAATTTCTTCAAGTTTAGAAATAAGGAAATCTTTACAAGTTTTTTCTCCAGATTCACAAGTAACAGAGTCTGGAATTAGTCATTTTAAAATTCAAAAGTTAAGAATTTTTCAATTTTTATCTTCTTGTCATTCTGTTATCAAACTTTCAAGTAAAATATTCATTTCATCAAAATTTTCATATTTTTGATTTGCTAAAAAGTTTGCAAAATCAACTAATGTTCTAGTTCTTTCAGTTGTATCTAACCGATTCTCTTGAAGTTTTTGTACATATTGACTTGATTTTAACTTCAAATCTTCTGGCATTTTTTCAATTAATTTTTTTATTTTTTCTACTGATATTTTTGTTTGTTCTGAAACTCATTCAAACTTAAACTTTTGTAAATCAATTAATTCTTCTTTTATATAGTTTTTTGTAATTAACAAATCTTTAGAATCAATTAGTTTTTTATTTTCATCGAGTATAAAAATTCTAATTTTTTGAGTCTTTTTTTCATTTAATAATATAATATCTGGTTCTCCAGCTGAATAACTAGAAATATTATTTTTATTATCAGCATCATCATCTTTTCATCAATTCAAATCAGAATCAATAGAAATATCATAATCTATTCCATAATACTTTGCATTTCAAGAGCCATCCAGAGCATAAACAAAAACTTTTTCTTCAGCATCAAGAACAATTCCTCAATCTTTATCTACTGCTGGACTTGTAAAAATTTTTAATCAATCTCATCTTATTTTCAAAATATTTGCAACATCTTTTTTTACATCTACTGTTGTTCTTTTAATATTTGTTCATTCAGAAATAGCTAATTCAACTCTATGAGAGCTTTTATTATCTTTATAAATATGAATAAAAGAATCTTTATTTTCTACCGAATTTCAATCTCATAAATCCCAAATAGAATTTTCTATTTGACCTTTACTTTTGTTTAAAAATATATATTTATTTCAAATAGAAATATAATCAAATTGTGGAACTAATTCATTTGAAACATTTACAGTTAAAGTTCTTGTATTACTAAATCATTTATTTGTAACTTTTACTTTAGGATGAATTTCTCAAGATTTATTAAATCTATGAGTTGTAGTTGGTGTTGTTGTTTCTTTATCATAAAATCAATCTCCATCAAAATCCCAAGAAAACTTAGAAGTTTTTTCTACATTTTGTCAAACAACATTTGTAGCTTTTGCGGTAAAAATAACTTCTTCTCAAACAGTTATACTAGAATCATTTACAGAAAAGTCTATTAATGGAGTATTTACATTATCTCAAGTTAGAGTCAAAGAATACTTTCAAACTTTTTCTTCTGAATTTATTCTTGCTTCATTATTATCTTTTAAAACAGATACAAAATAATAATTTCAAGGAACTTTTGGTAATACAAAGCTAGTTGTTGGAAGATTTGTAATTCTAAAATCTTGAGGTTCACGATCAAAATCAGTATAATAATACCATAAATATGATTGAATAACTCAATCTTTATCATTTGCATTTTCAGCTTTTAAATTTACAATAACTGGATCAGTTGAAATATCTACAGGAGTTACACTCAATGCGGATAAAGTAGGTTCTTCATTTTTTACTTTTATCCAAATTGTTTGTGCATCAATTGTGGAATTTGTATTACTTTTTACAGTTAGTTTAACAGGAAAACATCAAACTTCACTAAACTTATTAGAAACAGTTTGTGTTGAATAAAATTTATCATTTCATATTTTCCATGAATAACTTAAATTATTTGTTGTTCAATCTATATTTATACTTTCAGCTCAAGAAAAATTAATATCATCAACTCTTGAAACAACATAAGCTTCATTTCAATTACAAGCTCATTCTTCTTTAGAAATATCAAATCATTGACTTCTAGAAAGATTTATAACAGAAACAGGTTTATTTGAATCTCAAATATAAACAGTTCTAAAATAAACATTAGAATTATTTTTAGAATCTTTTACAGTTAGTTTAACAGTAAACATTCAACTTAATTTATATGAATGATTTATTTTTGAGTTTACTCATCAATCTCTTTGTCAATCACCGAAATCCCATTCAAAAAATTTAGCTTCAGGAGCATCAGCTAAAAACCTAATAGTTCATTCTCTTTGAATAACTCTAGGATAAGTTGCAAAATCAACAGATAATAATGAATCAATAGAAACAGAAGATTTTTTTACTGAAACTATAGAATCTGGATCTTCTACTTCCAAAACAACACTATGTTCTCAAACACTATCAAAAGTGTAAAATCAAACAGAGCCATCAGAATTTGGATTTTCTAAATTAACTTTTTGTCAATCAATTATCCAAGAATACTTTAACTTTCCATCATCAGTATAATCTAAATCATAACTTTTAGAACCATCAAGTAAAACAGTATTTGGTTTATTAGCTTGTGGAATTTTATAAGAAAATTCAGCAACTGGAGCTCTTGAATTAATATAAATACTTTTTGTATCAACATCAATGTTTCAAGCTGGATCAGTAACAACTAACCTAATTCAATACCTTCATTTATCAGTAAAAGAATAATTTATTACATTTCAAGACTTAGAAAAAATAACTTTATCTTTTTTCAAATCTATAATTTCCCAAGTATATCTCAAGTTTTCTATATCTCAATGAGGCTCAGCTTTAAAAACAAATTTATCTCACAAATATCAGTTTTCTTGCGATGACTCAATAGTTGCAATAGGTTTACGAATTAATATTTTGAACTTTCTATCGACATATTCTCATTGGTTTGTTCTTACTTTAAATATTATGGAATAATCTCACTCTGTTGCATAAACAACTCTATGAACTTGTGGAGAACCAGAATAACTTTTTTTAATTCCGTTTCAAAAATCCCAATCCGTATTCAAAAATTTTGTTCAAGTTGAAGGAACAGAAGATGTAGCATCAAATATTAATCAATATTTAGCTTCATCTGGAGAAAATTTTAATTCATCACTTACAGGAATTTGTCTATTTCCAACTCTAATTATTAAAGAAGCTATTTTTGCTCTTACTTCTACTTTAGCAACTCCAAAAAATGGTAAAACATCAGTATATCAATTTGAATTTTTGTGAGCAGATCTTACATCAAGAAAAACAGAAAAATTTCATTCATCTCTAAATGTATAAGAAATATAAGGTCAAGTTCAAATAATTTTTTTTCTTCAAGCATCATCAATCCACCAAGTATAATTTTTATCTGGAATTCTTGTTCAAGCTCAATCAGAAACATTTGCCCTAAAAGTTGTTGTTAAAGGAGCATTTCAAATATTTGGAGTATAATTAATGCTTCAAGAAATTTCCTTTATATCTGGTTTTTCAACATAAGTTTGTAAAGCTTTAGTGATAGCGCTATAATAAGCCTCACTTTCAGGATTTTTTAATCATCTTTCAAGTGCAGTTTTTAAATTATTATAATTATTGTCATTTATAAGAGAATTCGGTAAATATTTTAAACCTTCTCTTGCATTATTAAGTAAACTGTTTACATAAGTTGAAGAAATTACTCAATCAACTTTAAAAACTTGCCTAAGATTAAAATAATCTTTAGTCATTCTGTATCTATATTCATTAAAAGTTCACTTATCAATATCTCTCAACTGTGTAAATTCTTTAGATAAGTTTGTTGTCTCGTTTTGTAAACTAACATTTAGGTTTCCCTCGTTATTAGCCTTTGTAAAAGCTATATTAGCAAAAATATTAAACAATAATATTATTAATGTAGCAATCGAAAATATCTTTTTTCTCATAAAAGTATTTTTTATAAAGTATTTATTTGTAAAATATTAGCATAATTTTTTTATTTAAGCAAAAAATAGAGTCTTTTTTTTAAAAAAGACTCTATTTTTTTATTTTATCATCCACTTTTTTGTCCATACAGAAATCAAATTAATATGTTCTGAAAAACTTTCTCATTTATTTGTTAAGCAATAAATAAATTTCAAAGGTTCTTTACTAATAGTTTTTTTCTTAACAAATCCAAGTGTTTGTAATTCTTTTAATCTAGAAGATAAAATTCTAGGATTTATTCATTCAAGATTTTTTTCTATTTCAGAATAAGATTTACATCAATCATTTATTGATTTCAAAATAAGTAAAACCCATTTTTTTCAAATTATAGAAAATAATTTTGAAGTTAAACATTTTACTTTTTCCTCTAAAGGTTTCATAATAGTAAAATTATAGTTAATCAAACAAAATATAAACATTTATTTAAAAAGTTCAAATAAAAATTTTTATTAAAAATAAATTATTTTTTAAATTAATAATTTTTTTACTTTCTTATTGTATAGATTTTTCGGAGAAATTCAAAAAAATAT
>JBBILU010000008.1:34529-47303 GCA_037444775.1 Candidatus Altimarinota bacterium | reverse complement strand
TTTTGGTAGAGGAAATACATTTGAAACATCAAATTACGATTTCCATAGAAAAAATGCATGGAGAGAAGTAGTTTTAAGACCAATATATGAAGTCAAAAAAGAGGTAGAATCAGATTTAATTATTTTAAAAACAATAAGAAATAAATTTTATAATTCTCTTCCAGAGTGAAATATGTTTTCAACAAATTATAAAAAATTATTAGATGAGAAAATAAATGAATTAGAAACTTTTAAATATAATATTGATTTAACTATTAACGAAATAACAACCTATTATATCAATTGAAAAACATACCCATTTTGGCAAGAATGGAGTCCTTGAAAGATTTCAATTTTTTTAGATTGATTTGAAGTAGATGATAAAAACTGATGAAGTTATATTGCACATATATCTGAAAACTAAAATAAAAAATATCCAAATTTTTTGCACATTTTTTATTTTTTTACTTTTTTAAAAAATATAATATAATAAAAAAAGTTAAAATTAACTAAAAAATTATGCAGAAAAAAGTAAAAAAAATGTCTATTTGAACTCAGGATTTCAAACAATTTATTGAAGAATGAAGTTTTTATGTTGATAAAACACAAATGATTTATGATATTATTACAAGTAATAGATATTATTTCCTTTCTCGTCCTCGTAGATTTGGAAAAAGTCTTACTTTGTCTGTAATGAAATATTTGTATTTATGAAAAAAAGAACTTTTTAAAGATACTTGGATTTATAATAATTGGGATTTTAGCAAAACAAATCCAGTTTTATTAATGAGTTTTGCAGGTTATACTGCTGATCAAGATATAAAAGAATATATTATTAAACAGTTCAAGGTTTTTTTAGATGAAGATGAAATTCTTAAGATGAATTATTTTGATAATAGATTTGAATTAGATTATATTTTGCAAAAAGTTTATGAAAAAACTTGAAAACAAACAGTTATTTTAATAGATGAATATGATAAATGAGTTTTGGTTAATTTAACTAAGGTCGCAAAAGCTGAAGAAATGAGGGATTTCTTCACAAGTTTTTATGCTTGAGTAAAAGACTCTGATGATAAAATAAAATTATTTATGTTAACTTGACTTACAAAAGTTTTAAAAATGTCAGTTTTTTCAGTTTTAAATAATTTACAAGATTTATCTTTTTTACCTAAATCATATAATTTGATGTGATATAATCTCGAAGAAATAGAGAAATATTTTTTCCTTGAAATAAAAGAAATTTGATCAGAACAAAATAAAACTTATGAAGAAATGCTTGAAAAAGTTAGAATAACTTATAATTGATATAATTTTTGAAATCCAAAAGATACAATATATAATCCACGGAATATAAATAGTTTTATATCAAATAAACAACTTAGTTTTTATTGGGCAGATACTGGAATCCCTAGTGCTATTTTGCATTATATAGACAAAAATTCAATAAAAGTAGATGATTTCATAAAAAAACTAAATGAGTGAGAACTTGAAATAAAAGAAACTGATTTTAAATTAGAAAATTTACATAATATTAAATCTGAGGTTTTGTTTACAAATGCAGGATATTTAACTATAAAAAGATATGATATTGATAATTCAATTTATTCTCTTTGATATCCTAATAATGAAACAGAAAATGTTATGAATAGTTTTTTTGTGAAATTAATTAAGCCAAATTATGTTTTTTCAGATATGAAAAATATAGCAAATCTAATTTATGAAGGAATTTTAGAACTGAATAATAAAAAATTAAGTGAATGACTAAATAAAATGATTTATGAATTTTATGAAGAGATTGCCTATGAATGGACAAAAAGAAATCCAGAATGATGGTTTAAAACAGCACTTTGATTATTTCTTAGATTAAATACAATTTCATACTATCCAGAACTTGAAAATATTAAATGAAGAAAAGATTTAGTTATTCCATTAAATAATAAATATTATATTGTAGAAGCCAAAGTTGATAGAACAACAAAAACTGCAATCAAACAAATTGATGAATTATATGTTCCACAATTACAAGATTCTAAAGAAATAATTAAAGTCTGAATAAATTGGAATATAAAGAAAAATAGAGTTGAAAGTAAGATAGTTTAAAAATTAATAAAAATTTATGCAGGAAAACCTTACAACAGAGCAAAAAATAGATTATATTTATAATTCTATTAAAAAAAATCAAACTAAAGAAAGTGTTAGATTTTGGATAAAAATCATTTTTTATATTTTGTCTTTGTGATATATCGCATATTTTTATTTTTTTGGTTTTGCACAATTAAAACAAGAATTAATGAATTCTTTTAAACCCGATGTTTCTGGAACTTCTGAAAAATTTGTGGAATCTATAAAAAACTCTTGATTACTAGAAAAAGTGAAAATTATGGTTGAAGAACAAAAAATAAAAGAAAATGAATATTAAAAAAAATCCCTAACGGGATTTTTTTAATTACATACTTTTTGCTTTTTCTAACTGATTATCTTTTCAATTTTTTTCAAAATTAGCAAAATCAAATGGTAAAATTACATCTGCTTTAATCCCAACTCCATCAATTCAAGTTTCAGTTTTTCAAGTAAACCATTTTGCAATTGTATATTTCAAACTAGATCAATCTGTATATTCTTTCACTGTTTGAACTGAGCCTTTTCAGTAAGTTGTTTCTCAAATTAAAGTTGTTGCAGGAAAATAATCTTTAATTGTTCAAATCATTATTTCAGAAGCTGAAGCAGAACCTGAATTTTGCAAAATAATTATTTTATATTTAGAAAAATCTATTAAATTATATCAAGAAGAAAAATAATAAGTATCAGGGATTCGAACAGTATTTTTAACAACGGCAACTTTTTCTCACTCTGGTACAAAAAATCAAAGCATATCACTAACTTGCTCCAAATATCAACCTGGATTATTTCTTAAATCTATTATAACTTTTTTTGTTGCTGTTTTTTTCTTTAACTCTTCCAAAGATTTTTTGAAATCACTTGAAACATGATCTCAGAAAGAAACAATTTTTATATAAAAAGTTTGTGAGTCAAGTTGTGAATATTCAACATTTTTTATTACAATCTTATCTCTTGTAACTTCAAAATCTGATATTTGTTCTCATCTTTTAATTGTCAATTTTACTTTTGTTCAGCTTGGTCATTTTATCCAAGAAACTAATTCTTCTAAAGAGTTATCTTTTGTAATTTCTTTTCAATTTATTTTTATAACTACATCTCATCATTTAAGTCAAGCTTTTTCTGATGGGCTTCAAGAAATCGGAGAAATAATCTTTAATTCTCAAGGATTAGTCATTTCTACATAAGCTCAAATTCATTCAAAATCTCAGTTAAGAGAATCCATAAAATTTTTACTTTCTGTCGGTGGGAAATATGAAGTAAATTTATCTCAAGTTCATTTTGCTAATCATTCAATTGCAGAATCTAGCATTTTTCATTTATCAAGAGTTGAATGGTTATAATGTTCTGTCAAAAGAGTTTTATAAACATCTCAAAAAATTTGTTTTTTAAATTCTACATTTCTTGTTTCTTTAGATGAATCTAAAACATCAGAATAAGAATTTTGTCTTGCTGCTATTATTTCTTCTAGATTTTTTAAATAAGAAATAGTGGCTTTGTTTGTTTTCAAACTTGGATCTTTAGCTTCATCAATTATATCAACTTTTAAAATTTTCTCTGAAATTTTATAAAATTCATATTCAGTCAAAAGTTTACTTGGCAAAATTTTTGATTTAGAATTATCAATCAAATCAAGAAAAATTAATTTTTGTAATGAAGAATATAATTTAGAAGTTTTTGGAACATCTGGGATATTTAAATTTATATAAGTATAACTTTTTGGAATTTTGCTTGAAATAGAATCTCCAAAATAATTAAGTAAATCTTCTCTTGTTAATTGTTTTTCATTTGTTGGAACTATTGTTATTGTGTTTGAAAAAGCAAAACTACTAGAAATATTTAAAAAAAGTAAAAATAAAATTGCTAAAAAGCTAAAAAGTGTTTTCATAAATTTTAGTTAAAAATAAAACAATCTTTATTATACAAAAAAAAACTTTATTTTCAAAAGTTATTTTGTAAAAGATTTTGTTTGTCTCAAATAAGTAAATCCATTCATCAGAAAGGCCGTAAAGCTCAAAGAAAAATTAAAAATAATCAAATTAACATAATAACAAAATATGTTCATCCAGAGCCAATATATCTTTCTGCCCAATAAAAATTTCCTGTCCAAGATTTCACATTTCTTTTATATCTGATAATTAAATATCATATAGAACAAAGCATTACAGCATAAAATATTTTCACAAACATTGTTAGCATAATTATTTAATTTAAAAATTAAACTAAGTATAAAAAAAATATGAATAAGAGTTTATTCATATTTTTTGAAATGCAAGAGGAAAATAATTTGATTTAAAAAATTAAACTCATATATTATTTTCGCAGTCTACAGAAACTACATTATTTTATTTGTTTAACAAGATTTGTTATGAAACAAATTCTTCTAGACTTGCTAATCTGAATATTAGCAAGTTTGATTTATGACATATAAAAATTATTTTATGATTTTAGTAACAAAAAAACTACTGTTTACACCAGTAGTTTTTTTGTTAAAATAGCTTATAACTATTTTAACACAGAATTTTATTATTTTATTTTTTAGATTTGTTTGAAACAAAACTAAAGTTACATTTTATGTAACTGAAAATATTGTAATATATTTTGTTTTAAATGCAAATTATTTTCAGTCTTTTTGATTTTTTGCACAAAAACAGTGTATGTAATTCATAAATAATTTTTAAAAAAATGTTCATAATAATTTTGTTATAAACTAAACTGGCTTCTTATAATAATATCCTCTCTTTTTTCTCCTAAAAGTTTCCAGCAAATAATTCAACCGATATTTGGGAGAAACAACTAAATCTTGTGCATGTAAAAGTGAATAATCAAATCAAGCAAATTTTCTTTTGAATTTCGTAACTCAAGCTATTGGATGAGCTGGATTTTCATCTGGACTAATTCCCCAAAAATTATAAATTTTTGCTCAAAAATTTTTTGCATTAATTATAGCTTCCCATTGGCAAAGATAATTTGGAGAAAATTTATTACTAACAATATCACTTGCAGCAATATAATAAACAACAACTTCTCAAAATTTTATTGTCATTAAAATTGATTCTATTTTTCAGTTATAACTAGCTGAAACTGTAGAAATATTTTCTCAAAAAACTTTGTATAAATTTCGTATATAATTTTCTGAAAAAGCTGAATAAGTATTTTTTCAATTATTTCTATGAGAATGATTTTGATGCATTTCTATAAGAGCTTTTATTTGTTCTTCTGAAGAATCTATTTTTATTTCAACTCATTCTTTTTTTGCTCTATTAATATAATACCTATCTCATTTATCCATATTTCAAAGCAAAGTTTCTTCATTTGGAGCCAAATCAAGCAAATGTGTGTCTTCTGCATGAACATGCATTGGAGCATCTATAAAACCTAATTTTTCAAATTTTTTTTTGTTTAATAAATTATTTTCAAAAACTGAATTTAATCTAATAAAACTACATTTATTTTCACGAGCAATTTGTTTTAATTCAGGAAGAATTTCTTTAAGAATTTGAAACTTCTTTAGTTCCAGATTTTTCATAGAAACATCTTTACTATTTTCATCCCCCTTAATAAGGGGAATTATAGGGGGATTCTCTATTCCCCTCTCCTCTCAAAGGAGAGGGGTTAGGGGTGAGGTTTTAATTAAAGGTCAATGTGGAGTGAAAAAATAAGTTGCTCTTTTTGCTTTTATTTTTATCAAAAGAAAAGTTCAAATTAATTCTCCGCATTTATCCATCTCATTTGAGGATTTTTCATAAATTCCATATCTAAAAATTTCATTTCATTCTAAGATTTGCAATTCTCACCATTCCCAAGAATTCACAAAAGAATAAAATTTAAATCCAGAATTAATTATAAAATCATTCCAAATATTTTTATTTGTTATTAAATTTAATTTGTATAAAGACATTAAATTAGTTTATATAATAAATTTCTTTCATTATATAAACAAACAAAAATACTGCAAAAAAAATTTGTGTTTTCTGAGAAATTATTATACTGAGTTTATATAATTTTATAATATAAAAAAAATATGACTGTAATAAGTGTAGATGTTCCAGAATATATAGCAAAAAAATTTGTAAATTTTTCTGCTGTTTCTTAAAAAGATTTATATGAAGAATTTGAAAAATAAGAATAATATCTTTTATAGTTGAGAAGAAATTTTAATTGATGAAATATGATATAAATGAGATATTTATAAATAATCCCTTCTTTTATGCAAGAAAACATTAAATACTTAGCTTTGTTACACAATATTTGAATTAGTCAAAACAAATTAAACTCTATTTTTGAAAATAATTCTTGTTATGAAGATTTTTATAATAATATAAGCTTCGAAACCTTAAAAAAGGCTGGAATTAGAGAAAATCAAATTGCTTTTATTTTAGAACAAAGGCAAAAGTTTGATTTGAAATATATAGAAAAACAGTTGAAAAAAAGAAATTCTAGAATTATTACAAAATTTGATTTGGACTTTCCAGAAAATCTAAAAAATATTCCAAATTCACCATATTTATTATATGTTAGATGAGTTTTGGATAATTCCCCATCTTTTGCTGTTGTTGGTTCTAGGAAAATAACAAGTTATTGAAAATCAGTTATAGAAAAAATCGTTCCAGAATTATCTGCATATTTTGTTATAATTTCATGAGGAGCTTATGGATGTGATACTGAAGCACATAAATCAACTTTGAAAGCTTGAAACAAAACTATTGCTTTTGTTTGAACTTGAATAAATATTGACTATCCAGTCTGAAACGAGAAATTTTATGATGAAATAGTTGAAAAATGATGAGCTGTTGTTTCTGTTTTCCCATTTGAAGAAGTTTGAAATCCATATAATTTTCCAATTAGAAATGAGCTTGTAGCTTGAATTTCATCTTGAGTTTTACTTGTAGAAGCTCAAGAAAAATCTTGAAGTCTAATTACGGCACAACTTGCTCTTGACTTATGAAAAGATTTATTTGCAATTCCGTGAGATATTTTTAGATCAAATTCTTCTTGAACAAATAAATTAATTTCTACCTGACAAGCCAAACTTGTAACAAATGTTTTTGATATTTTATCTGAATATAATTTCAAAAAAGAAGAAAAAAAAGAAGAAAGTTTAGTTACAAAAATAAAGTTTGATAATGAACTTGATAAAAAAATTTATGATATTTTAATATTGGAAGCATTATCTTCAAATGATATTTGTAAAAAATTAAATCTTGATATTTCTGCTGTTTCTTTTAGGCTTTCTATGATGGAAATTTCTTGAATAATTAAGTCTAGTTTATGATGAAAATATCAAATAAAATAAAAAAATTACAAAAATCTTTTTTTACTCAATAAATATAATCCAAACTTTATAAACTTTTAGAGAATTTTCTGTACTTTTTGAAGAAAAAGATTTGAAAAATAAAGTTTATGCTATTTCAAGTATAAAGAAACAGTAGAAAAAATTTTTTTTACTGTTTTTTTATAAAACTTTTGACTTTCTAAAAAAATATCTATAATCAACTTGCTTTATTTGATACTAAGTCTCAATTATATGAATATAGAGGATGTTTTAAAAAATGCTGGAAAAAGGATTACTCCTGAAAGAAAAGCTATTTTTGAGTTTTTAGAAAAAAAACATATTTTTTCTTCAGCAGATATTTTGGAGAATTTTCCTCATTTATGAAGAGCTTCTATTTTTAGAACTCTCAATCTTTTTTTGGAAATAGGGATATTAAGAAGAGTATATATGTGAGAAAAATGAGAAAGCTATGAAATCAATGAACAAGCTAATCATCATGAACATATGGTCTGCCAAAAGTGCAAAAGTATTTTGAATTTTGATTCTGAAAATATTTGTAAAAAGATTTTTGAGGAAGCAGAAAAAATGGGATTTTCTATAAAAGAACATTCTGTGAATATTTTATGAATATGTAAAAAATGTAATTCTTAACAAAAGTATATGACTAAAAAACTTCCTGTAACTGTCTTATCTTGATTTTTATGAGCTTGAAAAACTACACTTTTAAATAATATTTTAAAGCAAAGATGAGATAAAAAAGTTGCTTTAATAGTAAATGATATGTGAGAAATAAATGTTGATTATAACTTAGTAAAAAACTGAAATTCTCTTTCAAAAACTGAAGAAAAATTAGTAGAAATGTCTAATGGATGTATTTGTTGTACTTTGAGAGAAGATTTGTTAATAGAAGTTGAAAAATTAGCAAAAGAGTGAAAATATGATGCTATAATTATTGAAAGTACAGGAATTTCTGAACCTATTCCTGTAGCTCAAACCTTTAGTTACATAGATGAACAAACAGGAATAGATTTGTCAAAGTGGGCTTATCTTGATACAATGGTAACAGTAGTTGATGCTTATAATTTTTTAAAACAATTTGGGAGTAACAAAACATTAGCTGAAATAAATATGTGACTCAGTGATGAAGATGATAGACCTTTGGTAAATTTAATTGTAGAGCAAATTGAATTTTGTGATATTTTAATTCTCAATAAAGTTGATTTGGTATCCCAAGAAGAACTTCATTTTATAAAATGAATTATTAAATCTCTTCAAGCAGATGCAAAAATAATTGAAACTGTCGATTCTCAAGTTGATATACAAGAAATAATTGGTACTTGACTGTTTGATTTTGAAAAAGCAGAAAAAAGTCCTTTATGGGTAAAAGAACTAGAATCAGGTTGACATGCAACACATACACCAGAAACTGAAGAATATGGAATAAGTTCTTTTGTTTATAGAAGAGATAAACCATTTCATCCTAAAAGATTTATGGAAATAGCAAATATGTCTTGGTCTTGAGTAGTTAGATCAAAATGAGTTTTTTGGTTGGCTTCAAGAAATGATATTGCTTGAAATTGGAGTTTGGCTTGATGAAGTATAAAAATAGATCCTCTTGGAAGATGGATGGCTAGTTTTAGCAAAGAGGAATTAATAGAATATTCTCCAGAATCTTTTGAAGAATATCAAAAAATTTTTTGAAATAGTAAATGGTGAGATAGAAGAAATGAAATGGTAATTATTTGAGTTAATATGAATAATGATGAAATTATTGCTCTTCTTGACAAAGCTCTTTTAACAGAAGAAGAAATGTCTCATCCAGAATTATGGAATGATTTTGAAGATCCAGTTCCCAAATGGTGAGAAATTATTTGATAAAAATAAAACTGTTAAGATAAGTATTTTTTTAATTTTTAACTTTTATATTATGAAAAAATTATTGTATATTTGAGCATTTATTATTTTTATTATAGTATGAATTGCTCTTGCCTGAATGTATAAATTCAACATCAAAAATGATGATATTTATGTGCAAACTAGTTCTTGAATAGTAAAAATGAATGATTTACCAAAAATCTACACTTCTTTTTATCCAATTGAATTTTTGACTAGAGAATTAGTTGGAAATGAAGCACAAATTGTAAATATTGTTCCAAATGGATGAGAAGCTCATGGATATGAACCAACAGCTGGACAAATAGCTCAAATAACAAAAGCAAGTGCCATAGTTATGAACTGATTTTGACTTGAACCTTATGAAGAAAAACTGATAGAAATGCTGAAATGAACAGTTCCAACAATTTTGTTAGCAGAACAAATTAAAAATCCTATTTCCACAAAAGAAGAGCATCATAAAAATGAGCATCATGAGGATGAGCATAATCACTGAGATACGGATCCTCACACTTGGCTTTCACCAAAAACTATGAAAGAAAAGTCAGAAATTCTTTTTAGGGAATTATGAAAAGTTATGACTTTAAAAGCTGAAAACTATCTTACTTTACAAAAGAATTTAGAAAGTTTAGATACTAAATTTGGAAGCTGACTTTCAAATTGTGCACACAAAAAATTTATTACTTCTCATGAAGCTTTTGCTTATCTAGCAAGAGATTATGCTTTGGAACAAATAGCTATTATGGGAATTAGTCCAGAAGAAGAACCAACAGCATCTGATATAAAAAATGCTATTGATACCATCAAAAATGAGTGATTAAAAGCAGTATATTCAGAAAAATTAGTTTCTCCAAAATTTGCTGAAACAATTAAAAAAGAAACTTGAGCAGAAATTTTTGAACTAGACCCACTTGAGACTTTAACGAGTGAACAAGTACAAGCATGAGAAAATTATATTTCAATTATGGAAAAGAATTTAGAAGCTTTGAGAAAATGATTAGAATGCAAATAAAAAACTATTATGAAAATTCTAGAATTAAAAAACTTGTCTTTTTCTTATGAAAAAGACAGAAATATTTTTTCAAATATTAACACTCAAATAGAGTCAGGAGACTTTATTTGAGTGTTTTGAGAAAATGGAAAATGAAAAACGACTTTGATAAAACTGATTCTCTCTCTTTTAAAAGCAAATTTTTGAGAAGTTATTTGGTATGATTCTGCTTGAAACAAAAGCAAAAAAAATCCTTATACAGTAGAATACATTTCTCAAAAAGCTCATGTTATAGATGGAATTATTCCTATTACAGTAAAAGAGTTAGTACATATTGGAACATATAACAAAAAAAAGTCTCTTTTTCCTCTAAAAAAAGAAAACAAATTTTGCTCTTATGATAGTATAGAAAAGGCTTTGAAACATGTAAATATGTGAGATTTTTTACATACTCCTTTTAGAGATTTGTCAGGTTGACAACAACAAAGAGTTTTAATAGCAAAATCTCTTTTAGCAAATCCAGATATTATTATTATGGATGAACCGAGTGCTGGAATTGACTCAGTAAATCAAAAACACTTTTTTGACTTATTGCATCACTTAAATAAAAAACATAATATAACTATAATTTTGATTTCTCATAATTTGCAAAATTTGAGTGACAAAATTGAAAGAGTTTGGTATGTTGGAAAAACTGAATGCCAAGATTGTGTTCACATAAATACTCATTTTTTTGAAATAAAGAAAGTGTTTCAAAAACAAAAATTAGAATTTTTTAACTAGTACCCTCACCCTACCCTCTCCTCCAAAGGAGAGGGATAATACAAGTAATAAATATTTTTATATTTATATTGTTGCTGCTTTTAGATTTTGTGCTTTCCCTCTCCTCCAAAGGAGAGGGTAGGGTGAGGGTTGGAAAATTTATTTTTTTATATTATAGTATGTTTTCTTTCCTAGAATATGAATTTATGCAAAATGCTTTGCTTTCAGGAATTCTTGTGTCTCTTTTGAGTCCTGTTTTGTGAGCTTTTTTAATTATAAGAAGATATACATTAATTTCTGATACTTTGGCTCATACATCATTAAGTTGAGTTATTATTGGAATTTTATCTGGAATTTCTCCTTTTGTTACCACTATTGTATATTCTCTTTTTTCTTGATTTATTATAGAAAAATTAAGATTCACAAAAAAACTCACTTGAGATATGGTTTTGGCTCTTATACTTGCTACAAATTTATCTTTTGTTGCTATTGCTATGAGTTTAAATAGCAAAATAATGCTATCTATTTCTTCTTATTTATTTTGAAGTATTACTTTAGTTTCAAGATTAGATTTGCTTATTTTAGTTATTTCTTGTTTTTTTATAGCTCTAGTTTTATTTTTTATTAGAAAAAAACTTTTATGGGTAACTTATGATGAAATGTCAGCTTTAGCTGCTTGAGTAAAAGTAAAACAAATAAATTTACTCCTTATTTTGTCAACAGCTTTACTTATAGCTCTTTTTCTTCCTATTGTTGGAATTCTTCTTCTTGGAAGCTTAGTTATTTTACCAATTATTGCTTCAACTCAAATCAGTAAAAGCTTTTTTTCTAGCATAATTATTGCTCAAATTATCTCAGTTTTTTCTATTACAGTTGGAATTTTATCTTCATATTTTTGGGATATTTCAGCAAGTTGAACTACTAGTTTGCTTTTAGTTTGATTTTTTGTAATATTTTTTCTTTTTTGAAAATTTATACAAAAAAAATAATAGATGTTTTGTGAAAAACATCTATTATTTTTATATTTTCATAATATCTTCTTCTTTTTTCTTAGTTTTTTCATCTATTAATTTATTTGCATCATTAATTATTTTTTGCAAATCTTCTTCATATTTTTTACATTCATCTTCACTAATTTTTTTATCAGCTTCAGCTTTTTTAATTATTTTCAACTCTTCTCATCTAACATTTCTTACACTTATTTTAGCTTCTTCAGATAATTTTTTTGCAATTTTTGCTGTATCTTTTCTTCTATCTTCTGTTAAAGGTGGAATTTTTATAATAACTGAATCTGCCATAGTTTGAGGATTTAGTCATTTTCATGAAGCAGTAATTGCTTTTGCAATTGGATGAACTAAATTTCTATCCCAAGGTTTAATAGAAAGAGTTTGATTATCAATAGTAGAAGTAGAAGCTATATTCTTTATAGCTTGTAAACTACCATATTGCTCAACAAAAATATCTTCAACTAAAGCTGGGTTTGCTCTTCAAAGTTGTAATCTAGACAATTCTAACTCAAAATGTTTGATTGCTTTATTTATTCAATCTTTTGCTTTTTCTAACATATATTTTTATTAAATTATAAATTTGTTCTTGTATATTATCTTTTAGTTTATTTTTGTCAAAAAAAGTTGGCTCTTTTCTTCCTAGCAGGAAATTTCAGGTTAAAGTAAAACCTAGTTTTTCTTTAATATAAGCCTAGAAATTAGTTATAAAAAACAACAAAAAGTTTGGGTCGCAACTTTTAAAACTTTTT
>JBBILU010000008.1:24489-34429 GCA_037444775.1 Candidatus Altimarinota bacterium | reverse complement strand
GAAATTAGTTATAAAAAACAACAAAAAGTTTGGGTCGCAACTTTTAAAACTTTTTTTGAAAAAAAATAATAAAATAAGATGTTAAAATATTAAAAAGTTTTTGCTTACTCTTCAACTTTCTAACATTTTAACTCTTACTAATAATATTTTTGATTACTTTTACGACATTTCTATTTTTATTTGATAAAATTATTTAACTCTGAATCCCTTGTCAAGGAGTTTTTTACTATTTAGCATTCACTATTCTACTTCCCTTCTCTCCAATTTTCTCAAATTCAAAAATCTACTTTTAGAGGAATTAATTTTTTTATTCAAAGCTTTTTTTTAGAAAAAAGTTCTGTTTTATTAAGAATTGAAGACATAATTTCAACAATATTTTCTTTCAAAATTTCTTCTTCTCAAGGAAAAACATCAAACACAAGTTCATCATGAACTTGCATAATTAATTGAGATTTAAGACCACCCCCAACTTCACTTTGTTGAGTTTCCCCCTCCTTACCAAGGAGAGGGTTAGGGGGAGGTAAGAGGTAACTGTTTCTTAAAAAATCCTCAACCTCAATCATTGCAAGTTTTATAATATCCGCACTTGTTCATTGAATTGGCATATTTGTAGCTTCTCTTTCTGCTCAAGATTTGATCATTTTATTTCTGTCATTAATTCCAGCTATAAATCTTTTTCTTCAAAACATAGTTTCTACATAACCAGTTTTTTCGCAATCCGAAATAATTTTATCAAAAAATTCTCTAACTTTTGGATAATTTTCGTAGAATTCGTCTATATATTTTTTGCTTTCTGCTACTCAAATATTTATTTGTTTACTAAGTCAAAAAGCACTAATTCCATAAATTATTCAGAAATTAACAGCTTTTGCTATTTTTCTATTTTCTGTTCAAATAAGTTTAGCAGTTTTATCATGAATATCTTCTCATTTTTCAAATGCTTCAAGCAGGTTTTGATCTTGTGACATTATTGCAAGTAATCTAACTTCTATTTGAGAATAATCAAAAGCCATAATTTTCCCTCATTCAAACCTTGAAACAAAAGCTTCTCTAATTTGTCATGCTATTCAGCTTGATGCTGGAATATTTTGCAAATTTGGATTTATGCTTGATAACCTTCAAGTTGAAGCAATAGTTTGATTATAATTTGAATGAAGTAAATCATTTTTATCTAAAAGTGGTAAAAGTCATTCTACATAAGTTGAAAGAATCTTTGAATAATGTCTATAAAGAGAAATTTTTTCTGCAATCGGATAAGAAACTGCTAATTCTTCAAGAACTTCAGAATCAACTGAATAACCTGTTTTTGTTTTTTTTCATTTTGGTAAATTCATTTTTTCAAACAAAAGTTCTCAAACTTGTTTTGGAGATTTTATATTAAATTCTTCTCAAGCTAAAGCAAATATCTCTTTTTCAAGAGATTTTATTTCTGTTTCTAATAAAACTCAAATTTCTTTTAGTTTATCTTTGTTAATTTTAACTCAAGTAATTTCCATTTTTTTCAAAACCTGTATTAGTGGAAATTCTATTTCATTTAAAATTTTGTTATCAAAAAATCATTCTTCAACTTGTTTTTCATAAATTTTGTTTGTTATATAAACATCTTCTCAAGAATAATTAGAAGCATCAAATAAAGAAATATCTTTAAAAGGGATTTTTCATTTATTTGTTAATTCATCGTAACTTATCATTTGGTAATCAAACGAATTTAAAGCCAAATCATCAAGTCAAAGTCATCTTCTTCAAGGATTTTTTATATATTCTGCAATTAATGTGTCATAAAATTTTGCCATTGTAAAAGTTGTAAAAAATAAAAGTTGGAGTATTATCTAATCATCCCCAGCCTTTCCTTTGACATCAAAGGAAAGAGATAGCACAATTTTTGCTTTCCCTCTCCTCCAAAGGAGAGGGTAGGGTGAGGTCTTAACTATATAAAAAAATGCTTAATATTCAAACTTTCTTGGAAAAATATTTCACAAATGATGAAAAAATAATTTTAGCTTGTTCAGCTTGACCAGATTCTATGTTTTTGCTTTACAAAATTCTTGAAACAAGTTTTAGAAATAATTTGGTTGTTTGCTATTTTAACCACAAAACAAGATCAGAAACAGATTTAGAAGAAAAGTTTTTAGAAAAACTTGCACAAAAAGAAAATTTTAGTTTTGAAGTAGCTGAATGCGATTTTGAAAAAATAAAAAAGCTTTATCCAAGCAAAAGTTTTGAAGAATTAGCTCGTGAAAAAAGATATCAATTTTTTAGTGCAATTTTGAATATTTATAATTCAAATTATGTTTTAACTGCTCATCATCTTGATGACAAAATAGAAACTTTTTTGTTTAATTTAGCAAGATGAAGCAAACTTACTGGACTTATAAATATGACAAATCCTCCTTCTCCTAACAAAGAAGAGGGGACTAGAGGGGGAAGTCCTTGAATTTTGAGACCACTTTTAAATATTACAAAAAAAGAAATAAAAAATTATTTAGATGAAAATTCTTTAAAATATTTCATTGATTCAACAAATTTTGATACAGAAATTTCAAGAAATCATTTGAGAATAGAAGTGATTCCAAAGCTAGAAAAAATTAACAAAAATTTTAAACAAAATATTGGTAATACTTTGGATTATTTTGCTGAATTAAAAGATTTTATTGATGAAGAAGTGAAGGAATTTTTAAGTAATTCAATTACCCTTATTAATGAGGGTGAATTCAAAGATAAAAAATGATGTTTCATAATAAGTGAATTTAATAAAAAATCTCCTTTTTTACAAAAAGAGATTATAAGATATATTTATTATATTTCTAATTCTAACTCTACTATTTGACTTAGTGAAGCAAATATTACGGAAATTTTGAGGTTTATTAATGGAAAAAATAATAAAACTGTTAAAGAAATTAGAAATATGAAACTAAAAAAAGATAATAAAATTATTTGGTATTAATCAATTTTTCGTTTCTTCAACATGTTGACAAAAATTCTGATCTTGGAGTGAAAAGTTTATATTTTTTCTCTACCTCACATAAAAGGTCTTAAAACTTCTGGGATTATAACATCTCAATTTTTATCTTGATAATTTTCAATAATTGCAATTAAACATCTTGATAATGCAATTACTGTTCCGTTCAAAGTATGAACATATTCAGGTTTTCATTCTTCATTTCTATATCTAATTCAAAGTCTTCTTGATTGAAATTCTCAAACATTAGAACAACTTGTAACTTCTCTATATTTATTTTGTGCTGGCATCCAAGCTTCTAAGTCATATTTTTTCAAAGCTGGATTTCCTAAATCTCAACTACAAATATTAACTTTTTGATAAGGAATTCAAAGTCCTTGCCGAATTTCTTCTTCAACAGCAACCATTTCGTTGTGAAGATTTTTACTATCTTCTGGTTTACAAAAACAAACCATTTCAATTTTATCAAATTGATGTCATCTCAGAATTCATCTCATATCTTTTCAAGCACTTCAAGCTTCTCTTCTAAAACAAGCTGAATAACCCACATATTTTATTGGAGAATCAAGATTTTCTAAAATTTCTCAAGCATGATAACTTGTTACTGAAACTTCAGCAGTTCAAACTAAGAACAAATCATCTTCTCAAGGATTTACTTTGTAAACTCAATCTTCTCAAGCTGGTAAAAATCAAGTTCAAAACATTGCTTGTTCTCTAACCAAAACTGGAGGTAAAATTGGATAAAATCATTTATTTGCTAATTTAGAAAGAGCATAATTAATAATTGCAAATTGTAAAAATACTAAATCTCATTTCAAATACCAAAATCTAGCTCAAGAAATTTCAGATCATTTTTCTGTATCTATCCATCATTTTTTTGCTCAAATTTCATAATGAGGTTGAACTTCAAAATCAAATTTTGTTTTTTCTCAAAAAGTTTTTTCAACTAAGTTTCAACTATCATCTGGTCAAATTGCAGTTGTTTCATCAAGAAAATTTGGTAATCTCCAGTAAATATTATTAAATTCAATTTCTACATCTCTAAACTCTTCTTCAAGAGTTTTTATTTGTTCTCAAATATCTTTCATTTCTATAATTTTTTCTTCTTTTTCAGCTTTTTCAAGAGTTGGAATTTCTTTGCTAACTTTGTTTTTAATTTCTCTAAGTTCATCTAGTTTTTGAGAAATATTTAATCTTTTTCTATCTATTTCAAGAAAATCATCTAAATTAATATTTAAATTTCTTTTTGCAATGCTATCTCTAACTAATTCTGGATTAGTTCTAACTATTTTTAAATCTATCATAATTTTTTGGTTAAATAATATTTATTAGTTTTTTAATTTTTTAATCAAAGTTCATCTAAAAATTTTTCATAAGATAAACCAGATTGATTTATAATACTTCTCAAAAGTCATCTTCAAATATCTTTTCATCAATGAACTGGAACAATTACAGTAAAATCTCATTTTTTATAACACTGATGACTTCAAGTTTGTCTATTAAGCTCAAATCAATACTTTTCCAAAATCTTGATTAATTTCTTTGGAGAAATTATTGGTAATTTTACCATCTTTGTTATAAGTTAAATTGATAAAATATTTGCTTTTGAATGGCTTTTCTCCTTCTCTTATCATATCAAAATACATTCATGAAATATCTTCAAGATTTTCTTTCAATTCATTTAAATCATATCATTGAGTATTAAATCACTTAAAAATTGGAGAAACTGCAACCCAAACTCAATCTTCATCTTGATCAATTAACATTGGTAAATTAATAATTTCTTTAGCTTCCATAATTTTATTGTAATAAAATAAATTAGTTTTTTTAAATATACTTTTTCATCATAATTTTAGCCTCTTTATCTAAAGTCCTTTCTTTCAAAACTTGTCTTTTATTAAAATCTTTTCTTCATTTCACAAGTCAAATTCTAATTTTAATAAGACTTCATTTTAAGTAAATCTCAAGTGGAACAACAGTGTAACCAGTTTCTTTTGATTTTTCTTTGATATAATTAATATCTTTTATTTTAAGAAAAATTTTTCTTTCTCTACTTGTTTCAATACTATCTTTATTTGCAAGAGTTTTCCAAACTCAAATATGCATATTTTTTACTAAAGGAACCGAGCCAATAAAGCTAATATAAGCCCCTTTAAGATTAATATTATTTGTTCTTACACTTTTTACTTCATATCACCTTAATTCAATTCAAGCTTCATAAGTACTTATAATTTCATAATCAAAATATGCTTTTTTATTTTTTGCAATATCTTTATATTTTATTTCCGTGTTCATAATTTTTTAATTTTATACATCATTTTGTGTTATTCTCCCTTTTTTGTAAAAGGGGAGAATACAAGAGGAATAAGATTTTTTTAATTTTTCTTTTCGTTAAAAATTTCTTTTTGTTTTTCTAAAACTTCTTGACTTGATAATCATTTTAATTCCCAATTCCATCTTAAATAATCTTCAATTATATATTTTCCTGCATTTTTATTGATATGAGGATTTTTAGAAATTTCAAAATGAAGATGAGATTTTGTGTAAGTTTTATCTGGAACTCACGAAATTCAAATAGTTCAAAGAGGATATCACCTTTTTATAACTTTTCATTCAATAATATCACTAAAAACTTTTTCTAAATGTGCATAAAAAACTACATCTCACTTTGTAGTTTTTAACCAAACTTGATTTCATCTCAAAATATCAAGATTTAATAATTTATCATCTTCAGACAATTTATTTCATTTTTTCAAATTATTTAAATCCGAAAATTCAAAATTTCTTACTGTTCTAACTATAATTCAATCATCTAAAGCTATAACATTTGTTCAAATTTTGTCATTTATATCCCAACCGTGATGAACTCAATCAGTATACTCTTCCCTATATGGTCTTCCGGCATTTGGGATTTCATTTTCTTTTGTTGTTATAGAATGTCATCTAACAGGAACATCATATTTCAATTTTCTTCACTCATAAACTTTTGAAATCAAATATTTTTTATATTTTGCCTCTTCTAATTTTCTTTTTTCTTGTAATTTTTCAAATGATTTATCTTGTGATCTTAAAATTCCTAATTTAGAAATAGAACTTTCTAGCTGCTCCAAAGCTTTTTCTAATTTTTTATTATCATAATCTGTAATAAAATTAAAAATGTTATATTCACTATCTATTTTTAGCTTTGTTAAAGTATTTTCTATTTTGGAATCTGAATTTCCTAAAATTATATTTGGATTATCACATATATTATCTAAATATTCTAAAGAAAAATAATATAAATCTCCAGTATTAGCTAAAAACTTGGATTCACTTTTACAATAACTTATAACTTTATAATCTTTCAAATTAATATTACTTCTATAAACTAAAATAGTTTTATTTAAATTTGTTCAAAGAAATATATTTTTTGAAAGTATATTTTCTAATTTTATACTTTTATCAAAATTAATAAAATTTCAAAATACAAAAGTTATTCACGAGGTAATAAGCAAAAATAACATAAATAATATAAAAATTTTCTTTTTCATTAAAAATAATTTAATTTTAAATTTAAGACAGATTATATAAAAAAGAAATGATTTGACAAATTATAATTTAAACTATATATTCAACTTTCTCTCAAACTTCTAATTTTCAACTAATAATATCTTTTTTTTTCACTTCATCATATTCATCAATTTCTGGAGCTCTAATTTCTGATCTAATAAGAAACTTTTCATTTCAAATAATTTCATAAATAAATCAAATTTCTTTTTTTCACTTCCTCATTTTATCTTTTTTATCATAAATTTTTCATAAAATATTTGATAAAATTTCTACTCTTTTTTTTATTGTTTCATCATCAATTTTATTTGATAGTTTTGAACTTTGAGCTAAAGGTTCATCGTGATAACCAAAAAGTGAAACACTTTCAAACTCAAATTCTTTTGCAAAATTACATAATTTTTCAAAATCTTCTTCAGTTTCTCAAGGAAATCAGATAATAAAATTTGTATGGAAAAAAGAATTTTCAAAATTTTGTCTAATATATTTTAATAATTTATAAATATGTTCTTCATCGTAAAATCTTCACATTTTTTTCAAAACATTTGCTGAAATATGCTGAAAAGGCATATCAAAATATGGCAAAAGTTTTTTTAAAGTTTTTAGTTTATCTAAATGAGTAAAGCTTAGAATATCAGGATACATATAAAAAAGTCTAATTTTGAAATCTCAAGGAATTTCATCAATTTTTTCAAGTAATTCAAGAAGTTTTGGTCAATTATATAAATCAACTCAATATCTAGTTGTATCCTGAGAAATTATTTCTATTTCTTTAATTCAAGAATCAACCATAATTTTTACTTCTTCAAGAATATCTTCAATTGATCTAGATTTTTGTTTTCATCTAATATTTGGAATTATACAAAAACTACAATTATTATTACATCATTCTGCTATTTTCAAATATTCATATCCATAACCAGCATTAAAATAAGCTCTTACATTTTCTGTTCACCAAATGAAAGCTTTAGATTTATTTCTATCTCAACTCAAAGAATTCAAATAAGATTTTAATTTATCTCTTTTTAAATTTTGAAGTCCTGATTGTAATTTAGAAATTTTAGCTCCTACTCCCTCTCCTTTAAGGAGAGGGGTTGGGTGAGATCTTCACATTAAAAGATTAGAAGTTTGTTCTGTTTCTTCGTGAGGAATTACAGCAATCAAATTTTTCAAATTTGCCAAAAAATTAGAATTCGAAACAGGAACATAACAACCAATTACAATTATTTTTTTTCCCATTTTATCATAATATTTGATTGTATCTTCAGCTTCTTCTCTTGAACTAGACAAAAATCCACAAGTATTTATCAAAACATATTCTACTTCTTCATCTTCTGGTTCTGGATAAAATTGAGGTAGAAAATCTTCTCATTCCAAATCAGAAAGTGGAATAGAGGCATTTTTTAAAATATCTCAAACTATGAATTCTAAATCAACAAGATTTTTATTACAACCAAGGTTTATTGCTGAAAAGTTAAAAGTTTTTTGTGTCATAAATATTTATTAAAAATAAAAAAGAAAGAGAAGTAAAAATTTTTTATAATACATCTTCAAATCTTCATCAAACAGTTCTAATTAAACTAAAATCTTCTGGTTTAGTTTCCATGTTTATCCAAACTTCATAACCTCAACCATGAGCTGAGTTTACTTCTTCAGCAAGAGAAAAATCAAACAAATGCTCATGTTCAACAAAAGTAGTTCAAGCTTTTTTTGTTCAATGATTTAAAGTAGTTTTATAAATTTTCTCTACTTTCATTTCTTTTATTCAACTTGGAGAAACTAGCTCAATTTCATCTCAAAGTTCAAATCTATTTTTTACTTCAACTCTAATTAATTTATTTTTTTCATCGTAATCACGAAGAATTCATAAAAAAGCTTTTGTTCCATAAGATCAATTTCTTTCATAAAATTGTGCATTAGCTCAAGGATTTCAAGCAAGAAATCAAGGAATATAACCTCTATTTGCAATAGAAAATAATTCTTCTGAAAGTTTTTTACTATCATACTTTTCTCATTTTTCTACTGATGACAAAGCTTTTTTATAAGCAAGTCAAACAGAAGCCAAATAATTGACAGTTTTATTTCTTCATTCTACTTTGAAAGAAATTATTCAAGCATCAGACATTTCCTCTAAATAATCAATTCCACATAAATCTCTAGAATTCATTAAATAAGTTCCATATTCATCTTCATCAATTTCCATTAGATGTTCTGGTCTCTCTTTTTCTTCTAGATAAAAATTTCATTTTAATTCTTCATATTCTTCAGGTCTTCAAGTCAAAACTTCAAGTTCTTCTTCAGATTTCTCATCTTTAAAAACTTTATATTCCCATCTACAAGAATGAGAACAAGTTCATTGATTTGGGTCTCTATTTGATAAATAATTTGAAATCAAACATCTTCAAGAATAAGCCATACAAATAGCTCAATGGACAAAAGCTTCAAGTTCCATCTCAGGAACAACTTCATGAATTTCTTTCATTTCTTTTATAGAAATTTCTCTTGACAAAATAATTCTTTTTATTCATATTTCTTGCCAAAAAAGTGCTTGAGCATAATTTGTATTATTTGCTTGAACAGATAAATGAATTTCAACATCTGGAAACTCTTTTCTAACTAAATAAATAAGTCAAGGATCTGCCATAATAAAAGCATCTGGTTCCATTTCTATCATTTTTTTGAATTGTGCCAAAAATGGTTTAATTTTCATATTGTGAGCATAAATATTTGCTGTAAAATAAATTTTTTTATTTCAAGGTAGATTTCTCGTATATTCTACTGCTTCTTTAAGAGTTTCAAGTGTAAAAGCATTTGTTCTAGCTCTTAGAGAAAACATTGGAGCTCAAACATAAACTGCATCAGCTCAATATGCAAAAGCAAATTTCAGTTTTTCCATATTTCAAGCTGGCATAAGTAATTCTAATCTCTTAGACATTTTTTAATAAATTATGTTATAAAACTTGTTCCTGACAAGCCCTAATTTTTTTAGGTAGCTAGTTTTTACTGAAAAAAAGATAATTTGCAAAAAATTTTGTAGAAAAAAAAGAATGAAAAATTTTTCATTCTTTTTTGTTTTTTTTAATTATTTAACATTGCTTCAATTTGAGATTCTACAGATGTAGAAGAATTATTTAATTTTTCATCAATTAACTCTTTTAATGCTTTATATTGAGCAATAATTTTTTCTTTTGCATCAGATGTTAAATCTGTTCTTGCTTCAATTTTTGTAATTACAGTTCAAACTTTTTCAGAAATTACTTTTAACTTATCAGCTGGTATTTTTTCAATTTTTGCAGAAAATTTATCAGCAAAAGCTTTTTTACACTTCATAACTAATTCAGACTTTTTTTCTTTATATCCAACTTTTATCTCTTTATTTTCAGAAAATTTATCAGCAAAAGCTTTTTTACACTTCATAACTAATTCAGACTTTTT
>JBBILU010000008.1:21571-24389 GCA_037444775.1 Candidatus Altimarinota bacterium | reverse complement strand
CAGAAAATTTATCAGCAAAAGCTTTTTTACACTTCATAACTAATTCAGACTTTTTTTCTTTATATCCAACTTTTATCTCTTTATTTTCATGTCTTAATTCAGAAATTTTGTTCTCTAATATTTTTAAAGCTTCTGGATTATTTGCTAGAGCTTCTTTCATCATAGAATGATATTTGTCATGAATAGCTTTCATTTCTTCCATCATTGCTTTAGCATTAACTTCTGTTTTTTCTAGAGTTTTATATTTAGCTTGAGCCTCATCCATAGCTTTTTTATAAGCTTCCTCAATTTCTTTAACTTTAGTTTTTTCAGTTTCTGTTAAATTTTTGGATGTTTCTTGCATATGTGCTCAAGAACCAGATTTAAATTCTGCTCTATTTTCTTTAATTTCTTTTCTATTTTCAGAAACTTTAGATTCTTTCTCTTCTTTTAATTTCATCATTTCTTCTTTTTTAGTCTTCATAGCTTCATCAGCTACTGAATTGCCAGTAGTAGCTGTTGTTTCATGAGCAGAAACAGAAAGACCAGAAGCAGTAACAATTATAGCAGACAATAGTGCAACTTGAGTTGTTTTTCTCATAATATTTATATATTTATGAAATAAAATATGCTTTTTCAAAGCTCATATATTATATTTTTTTGTGAAAAAAAGTCAAAAATACGACGATTTTATATTTTTTGTACTATCAAAATAGCTTTTTAGCCCTTTGTTTAGTTGAAATATAAATTAAATTCTTATTTCCTCTTGTATTCTCCCTTTTACAAAAAAGGGAGAATAGTCCAAATAAAAATATAAATCAAAAGCAAATTTAGTATAATCTTTTTATTTTAAGAAAGATTTAAGAATTTGAAACTTTTTGTAATGCTCACATATAAGCAAGTCAAATTGCATCAGCTGCATCATCTGGTTTTGGAATTTCTGTAAGTCCTAAAAATATTTGAATTGCTCTTTGTAATTGAACTTTTTTTGCTTGTCCGTTTCCTGTTATTGCTTTTTTTATTTGTAAAGGTGTGAATTCAAAAATATTTAAATTATTTTTTATTCATTCATAAATTATAACTCATCTAGCATGGGCAACATCAATTCAAGTTTTTAAATTTGTATTGAAAAATAGCTTTTCAACAACTAAAACATCTGGCTTATATTTATCAACAATTTCTTTTATGTCATTTCAAATTTCAAGTAATTTTATTTTTAAATCTATTTTGGGAGTTGTTGAAAAAACTCAATAATCAATTAATTCTATATTGTTTCAAGTTTTTTGCATAATTGCAAAGCCAACTGTTGTTGTTCATGGATCTATTCAAAGAATTATCATAATTTTTTCATCTGAAAATAAAATATTTTTTCCATTATACTTTTTTTGCTAAAAAAGAAAGTTTATGTTAAAATTTCTAAAAAAATAAATTTAATTCTAAAATTATGAAAAAGAAGCATAAAAAAAAGATAAAATTTGTGCTAAGCAATATGAAAATATTTCTTATTACAATAGCCGTAGTTATGATTTGGAGAGGAATTTGGAATTTTCTTGATATGTATTTTTTAACTCAAAATCCTTTTGCCTCTAATTTACTCTCTATTTTATTTTGAACTTTATTAATTTTTATTTTAAATTTTGATTTGAAAGAATTGGAAAATTAAATTATTTCCCAAAATTTCTTTTAGACTTATCAAAAAAATCTATAACTTTTTCTAATTCTTCTTTATCAAAAGCTGGCCATCACTTTTCAGTAAAATAATATTCACTATATTCTGAGTCGTAAAGTAAAAATCAAGAATGTCTAATATCTCAACCTGTTCTAACAATTACATCAGGATTTGGTAAAATTGCAGTATCTAAATATTTTCTAAAATTAAATCTATCTAAATTATTTAAAATTTCTTCAAAATTAGATTTATCTTTATTTTCTAAAACAAACTTTTTTATAGATCTAATTATTTCATCTTGTCATCAATAAATAAGAGCTAAAGTCAAAACTATTTCAGAATTATTTTCAGTTCTTTTTACTACAGAATTTAGAATATTTTGAGAATCTTCTGGTAATTTAGAAATATCTCAAATAACATTAAATTTTAGTCATTTTTCTATCATTTCTCACAAGTATTTTTCTATAGAATTTACAAGCTTAATAATTCATTCAACTTCTTCATATCATCTTTTCTGAAGATTATCTGTTGACAAAGCCCAAAGTGTTAAATATTTTATTCATTTCTCAGAAGCAAGTTTTGTAACTTTTAAAGCATTGTCAGCTCAAGCTTTGTGTCAAGCGAGACTTGGCAAAAATCTTTCTTTTGCCCACCTTCTATTTCAATCCATTATTATCGCAAGATGATTTATCATAAATTATTTTTTAGAAAATATTTTTTTATTTTGTAATTAAATCAAAATGATTATTATTGTTTCTAAGGTTCATACTTTTTAAATTAGGCTGTAAAATTTATGAACCTTATTTTAATTATTTCCTTTAATTATACAATAATTCTATTTCATAATTCTAGTTAATATAAATTATCTTATTTTTTAAAATATCTTTTGCGATAATAATATATTAAAAATTTAAAAACTTACATTCAAATTATTTTTTTTAATCTTTTTTCAAAATTCTCTACACTAAATTTTTCAGCTTGTTTAATACAATTTTCAGCAATGTAAAATCAAGCTTTATTTTTTTCATCAAATTTTATAAAATTCTCTACAAAATCTTCTCATTCAACATCATTAAAAAATTCTCAAGTAAGTCATGGAATTACAGTTTCAAGAAGTCATCATTTCCCAAGTGCAAAAACTGGTTTTCAAGCTGCCATTGCTTCAACTGG
>JBBILU010000008.1:0-21471 GCA_037444775.1 Candidatus Altimarinota bacterium | reverse complement strand
CTTTTTGAAATCTTTTTGTTTCAATTGGTGGATACAAAACTATAGAACTTTTTCTGTGATATTTTTCTATTCTTTTCGCGGTATTACTAGAATTTGCCAAACTAATATCAACTCTCCTAGAAGCTATTACATCCCAAATTCTGAATTTTAGAAATAATTTATTCATAATAAATCATTTAATTCAACTATCTGCTCAAATATCTTTTTTGTATTCATTTGTCCAATCCCACATATAACGAGCTGGAGCATGATAATAAACTACAAATTTTGTTTCTGGTTTTGTAATTGCTCAATGAGCAAATCAAGAACTAGAGCAAAGAACTAAATCATACTGACTAAAATCAAGACTTTCAACTGCACTTGCCATAAAAGGAAAACAAAGTCTTTGTTTTTTTGTTAATTTATAAATAAATTGTGTAACTTTTGGAGTAATGATTTTTTTATGTCAAAAAAATTTTCACATTTTTTCTTTATCATAAATAAGAGTAAATAAATCAGCTTCTGGAAAAATTTTAAGCATTGATTCAACAACTTTTTCAGCTCATCCAAATTTAATAAGCATTTCATGTAATATTGCAATTTTCATTTTTTTTTATTTTTCTAGGATATAAAATATTTTGTATAATCATAGTTTTTTTAAAGAATATTGTTATAATTATCTAGAAATTATTATATAAACTCCTCCAAACTAGTTCCAGCTTCATTAAAATAACTTGGAAGCAAAATATTATTTTTGTAAATTAAATAACAGTAGATAGAAAATAATCATAAAAATGTTAAAATAAAAATTATTTTATAGAATCTTTTAATTTTCAAAAAATAAAAAAACAAACTAAAAACTAAAATAAATATTATAAAGTAAAACAGATTAAAAATATTTAAATAAGTTTTTGCTAAAAATAAAAAAATAAATTTTTCTCAAATAATTTCTTTTTTGTTTAAAAAATATGTAACTTCTCTAAAATCAAAGTGTAAATATGGCTTATCTTTGATAAAGTCTTCATATTCATTTATTTTTATTAGAATTTCTTTTTTTCAACTTTTTTCTCTTCAGGAAAAATAATCAAAAAAGGAATTTTTATATAAATGCAAGATTTCAAAAATTCTATATCTATTTTCTAGGGAATACAGAATCTGTTGAGATAAAAGAGAATTTTTGTTATAAACTTTTTCAAATTCTTCAAATTCTTCTTTTGAAATTTTTACAGCTTCCAAAGAATTATAAAACTCCAAATTTTTGTTATCAATGCTAGAGTAAATCAAACTTAAAATTAAAACAGAGCTTGTTGGTCTATCCCACCAAATCCAAAGCAAACTCGGAATATAAATTCACTTTATTTTAAATTCTTGCTTTCTAAAAGAATCAATATAAAAGCCTTTTTTTATAAGATTTCTAGAATTTACTAGAATTTTAGAGATAATTTGTTTTTCTTCAGTTGTTAATTTATTTGAATAAATTCAGAAATTAATGTTTTTAGAGGTATTTCTAGAGTTCACATTATAAAAATTAATTTCATTCCAAAAATTAAAACCAAAATTAAATAAAATATTTTTTCAATATCACCATCATCAAGTTTGAACCCGATGCCAAATTCAAACAACATTGTCAAAATTGTCTAAATTTTTTTTCAAATTCAAATAATCTTCCAGAATAAAATTAGGAAAGTCTCATCATCATTCATATTCTCTTCTAACTTCAAATTCCACAATTTGTTTTAAATTTCAATATCAAATTGTAGGATTTAATTTATCAAACCAAAAATAATCTCAAAGAGTATATTTTATTGAAACAAGCAGATTAGCTGAATTTATTCAAGAAAAAGTTTTTTCATAAGTTTTTTTATTTACTACAATATCTCAAATTTCTCAAACTCAAATTGACCAAGTTCTAAAAATTAATTTTTTATTATATTTTTCAAAAATAGGTAAAATATTTTTTAAAATATTATTTACTTTTTCTGGGGAATCATAAATAATTTTGCTTTTGTAATAAGTAGAATCATAAGCCCCTCCTCATTCTCAAATTCTTGTAATTATTCAGCTGATATAAGGAAAACTTTCAAAAATATCTTTAAATGCTTCTTGATTTAGAGTTAATAAATTACTATTAGAAAAAGAAAAATTCTCTTTTCATAAATAATTTTGAATTTCTTTTGTATAAAACTGTAAATCAGTAGTAATAAAAATTCAGATTCAATTTTGTTTGCAAATATCTATAATTTTCTCAAAGTTTTTTCTATAAATTTTATTTCTTTTTTCTATATCTGTATTTTTGTAAATTCAAAGATTATTCAATAACAAAAGATGATTTAAATCATCAAAAATAATGTGGGTATATCAAGCTTTTTTAATATTTTGAATATAAATTTCAAAACGAATCATAGATTCATTTAATTGTTTTTCATCGACTTTTCAATTTGGTAAATCAAGTTGATAATACGGTAAATTAGAATAATGATCAATTTTTTCATTTTCATTAAAAAAAGGAGAAATTGAGTCAACTAAAAAAATCTTTTCTTCAGCAAAAGTATTTGAAATAAATAAGAAAAAAAAGAATAAAAGTAAAATTATTTTTTTCATGGAATAAATTTAAAAATTATTGATAAAATAGCAAAAATTATTACTAAAATCATTAAAATATTATTTAAAAAATCAGGAAAAAAATTAGGGAAAGTTTTTTCAAAAGTCATTAAATAAAATATTAGAATGAAAACAAAAGCAGTTTTAAATTTTCAGTAAGAATTTGCTTTTGTTTCAAGTTGTAACTTTTTTAAAATAATTCTGCTAAACTGTCAAAAAGTGTCTATAATCAAAAAAGTAGCTACTAGATAAAAAGATATTTTTCACAAAAAAGCAAAATAAATAAGAGGCACAAAATATACTATTTTGTCAGAAAGTGGATCAAGACTTTTTCCAAGTTCTGTTGCAAGTCAGCATTTTCTAGCAATAATTCAATCACTTGCATCTGTAATAGAAGCAAAAACAAATAATGCAATTCAAAAAAAATCGTGTCAAATAGCAAAAAGGTAAATTCACAAAACTGAAATTGGAATTCTTAAAATACTTATAGAATTTGGATGTAATAATTTGCATTTTCTAACAAATTCTTTTTTGTTATTTACTACATACTTTGTGGCCTCTAAAGTTCAAAAAACAATCAAAATATAAAAAATAATTTCTACAATAAGTTTCATAAAAATATCTACTTAAACAATAAAAATATCTACTTAAACAATAAAAATATTCAAATAACAATCATTCAAGCAAATATTCAAGCTAAAATATCATCAAGCATAACTCAAAGTCACCATTTCACTTTTTTATCAACTATTCAAATTAAAGAAGGTTTCCAAATATCAAAAATTCTAAAAAAAATAAGTCAGGCTAACAAAAATCAAATATTAACAGTAAAAAAACTTATAATCAAAATAGTCAAAAACACTCAAACAAGTTCATCAATAACAATCTCACTATTATCATGTTTTCAAGTTTTTTTCTCATAATTATTTATTATGGGAATTGAGATTATTGTTATTAAAAGAAGTAAAACCAAAAAAATAAATCTTCAAAATAAAAAAAATATTACTAAAGCTATCAAAAAAGAAGCTATGCTTCCCCAAGTTCAAGGAGCAGGTTTTAGTTTTCAAGAAAAAAATACTGTAAGAAAAAGTGTTTGAAGAAAATTCATATAGAGTTTTTAATTTTAAAAAAAAGAGATGTTTTTGCCAAATATCTCTACATATACTTTATATGGACATTTGGTAAAAAAGGTTTTTATTTTTCTACCGCCAAACCTCTTTCCATCACATAAAATAAGAAAAAACATTGGCAATTAAAGAAGCAATTGGAGAAAATAAAACAAGAAAAATTATTCAAGCAAAAGTTGGTAAAAATATGAAACAGCAAAAAATTAAACTTCAAACAATATAATCAATTCAATCAAAAAAAGGCCAAGGTTCTCCAGATTTAATTCAAATTTTTCTTTTGAAAAAACTTTTAAAGGCATCTCAAAATAAAGCTCAAAATCATTGAAGAAATCAAAACAAAATGGCTAAATATAAACTAGAAATTATCTCATAATATTGATGAGAAAAATTAAATAAATATGAAATTTTAAAAGTTGTATAAACACATTCTGGGCAAGTAAAATTATCGTTAAAATCTAAAATATTAGTAAATTTAAACTGCAAAAAAGCAACTAAAATAGCAAAAAATATTCCAGAAATCAAACCTCTCCAAGTTTTATTTTTTCAAAGATGTTTTTCACAAATTGGCTTTTTAAAGTCTTTTATAAAAGGAATATTTTTAATTAAAACAGGAACAGCATTTGCCACAAAAGTTGGCAAAAATAAATATAGTAAAAACAAAAAATAAATTATTAGTTCCATAAAATGAGAGTTATATTTTAGTATACCCCCTTCCTTAAGAAGGAGGGAGCTGGGGGTGGTTTATCACATAACTATAACTTTTTCATTACAAAAAGTTTTAATTCACCTTTCTCAAAGCTCTTTTCCATATCCAGAATTTTTTATTCATCCATAAGGTAAAAAAGCATAACTAGTTACTATTTTATTGATTCAAACATTAGAAACTTCTACTTTTGAAGCTACATATTCTAAATCTACTTTATTATCTCAAAATATAGAACATCCAAGTCAAAATTTAGAATTATTGATAATTGTTACTGCTTCTTCAAGATTAGAAGCTTTACAAACTGATGCAACTGGGCCAAAAACTTCCTCATCAAAAACTGGCATTCAACTAACAACATCATAAATCACTGTTGGTTCAAAGAAATATCCTTTCCCTTGAATTCTTTTTCATCAAGTAGCAATTTTTGCTCATAATTCAACTGATTTTGCAATCATATTTTCTATTTGTTCTAAAGATTCTTTTTTTGCTAAAGGTCAAATTTTTGTTTCTGTATTCATAGGATCTCAAACTTTCATTTTTTCCATTCACAAAGCAAATTTTTTCACAAATTCATCATAAATACTTTCAAGCACTATAAATCTTTTTGAAGAATTGCACTTTTGTCAGCAGTTAGAAAGTCTAGCAGACAAAGCAAAAGAAATCATTTTATCGATATCTTTTGTTTCCAAGGCTACAAAAGCATCATTTCCTCCAAGTTCCAAAATAGAAGGTTTTAGATTTTTTCAAGCTAATTCTCAAATAGTTCTTCCAGCCTTATCTCAACCAGTTATAGTAGTTCATACAACATATTTGTGAGAAATAACTTTTTCAGAAAAATGTGTTGGAATAAATAAATTGGTATACACTCACTCAGGAAAACCAGCTTCCAAAAATAAATTTTGTAATGCTATGGCAACTTGTGGAACATTTGAAGCATGTTTTACCAAAACACAATTTCAAGCCATTAAATTTGGGATAGTGCTTCTAAAAACTTGATTAAATGGATAATTCCAAGGAGCAACACAATAGAGTATTCCCATCGGTTCGTATACAATTTTTCCTTTTATTCATCCTTCTTCAAAAAGTTTTTCTGCTAAAAGTATAGATGATTTTTCTACAAAATACATAACATTTTGCATAGATTTTGAAATATCTCACAGAGCATCTAAGTAGAGCATTCCCATTTCAATAGTGTTTAATTTTGCTAATTCTTCTCTTTTTTCACTCATAATTTTTACCAAATTTTTCATACATTCTCCTCTTTGCTCAAAGCTCATATTTTTCCAAATTTGGAAAGCTTTATTGGAAGTTTCAATTTTTTCTTCAACTTCTTTTTCACTCATATAAGGAATTTCAAAAAGAAGTTCTTCTGTTGTTGGATTTATAGTTTTTGCTGACATAGTTTTTTGGTTAGGGATTTTTAATTAATATATTTTATTTCAAAATATTTCAGAGAAACATCTCTACAGAACTAATTTTTACTACTTTCTTCAATAATTTTTAAAAATTTGTTTGCTTCTAAACTTGCAGTTCAGATAAGAAAACCATTTACATTATTTTTTGAAATAAGTTCAGATGCATTTTGTTCATTTACACTTCATCAATAAATAATTCTTGTCTGTTCATTATTTGCGAAACTCCTTAAGAAAGTATGAATTTCTTCTACATAGTAACTCGTTGCCGACTTTCCAGTTCAAATTGCCCAAACTGGTTCATAGGCAATATCAACTTTCTCAAAATCTACTCATTCAAGTCATTCAAGCAATTGAATTTTCAAAACTTCTTTTGTGAGTCACAATTCTTTTTGTTTTAGATTTTCTCAAATACATACTATTGGTCTAATATTGTGTTCCAAAGCTTTTTTCACTTTTTTATTTACTATAAAATTATCTTCTAAGAAGTATTGTCTTCTTTCAGAATGTCAAATAATAACATATTTACATCAAATTTCTTCAAGCATAAGTGCTGAGACTTCTCAAGTATATGCTCAACTTTCTTCAAAATACATATTTTGAGCTCAAAGATGTATACAAGAATTCTCAAGAATTTCAGAGGCAATTCAAAGTCCCGTAGTAACAGGAGCAATCATCAAATCTACATTCACAAAACAAGAATACACATTTTTAAAATAGGCTAAATAATCTTTTAATTCAGCTGTTGTTTTATTCATTTTAAAATTAGCTCAAATAAGAATTTTCATAGTTTTGTATAAAAGTTAAAAAATAAAACATTTTGATTATATTTTTTTCAATCAAAATGTCTAGTTTTTTACTATAAAAAATATAGCTATTTATGTTATTTTAATAGGCAATTTTTATTTTTTTTATTTTGTAAAACCTCTTGAAGTTCACTCAATATTTTCTAAATCATTTGCAATTGAAGCAAGCAAATCTTCAGTTCATAAAGTAATTTTGTGATTTTCTTTGTAATTTTCAATATCTTTTATCAAATTTTTTATAATTTCATTAGCTCTTTTCTTCTTTTCAACTAAAGAATCTTCTCTAAGATTTCATCCTAAATCTACATGTTTTTCTCAAATCAAATGAGCAACTTCAAACAATTTCTCATAAAGATTTGAAGTAGTTTCGTGAAAAACTACGTCTGTAGTTTTTGTATCTATGTGAATTTCTAACATTTCTAAATATGCTTTCAAAGCTTTCTTATATAATTTTTCCATAATAATATTATTAAAAATTAAACTATGAGAATTATTCTCGTTTTTTATAATAAAAAAATATAACAAGAAGTCAAAACTTTAAACTACTTTTTTAACTGGAGCAATTTTTATATTCATTTTAACAATTCCCTTCCCCGAAAAAGCAATTTCAGCTAATTCTCAATTCAAACTTGTAATTATTCAAGTTCAAAATTTATGATGAGAAACTCTATCTCATTTAGAAAATTCTGAAATATTATTAGATATTTTTGGCTTAACTGTTATTGTTCTGTTTTTAAATTCATTTTCTAGTTCAAAATTATTAAATCTTGTTTCTGCTCAAAAATAAATGTTAGAACTAGGAAATTCATAATTCTCTATAAATTCTTTTGGAATTTCTTTTATAAATCTAGATTCTGGATTTCTAACATAATCCCCAAAATTAAATCTTTCCTTGGCTCTTGAAATATAAAGTTCTTCTCTTGCTCTTGTCATAGCAACATACATTAATCTTCTTTCTTCTTCCATTTGACTTGGATCAACCAAGCTTCTAGAATGAGGAAAAAGTCAATCTTCAAGTCCAAGAATAAAAACTCTTTTTTGTTCAAGTCATTTACTTGTATGAACTGTCATCAAAGTTACAAATCATAAATCTTCCTTTTCTCCCTCTCCTTCAAGGAGAGGGTCGGGGTGAGGTCTATCCAAATCAGTAATCAAAGCAACTTCATCAAGAAATTGACTCAAAGATTCTCTTGGTTCCATTCAATTAAATTCACTTGCAACATTTTCAAGTTCTTTGATATTATCAAGTTTTGCATCAAATTCATCTTTTGAAAACTCTTGTTTCAAATATTCTTCATAATTTGTTATAGCAACAATTTCTTTTATCAATGCTGAAACCGTCAATTCTTTACTTGCTAAATAGAGTTTTTTTATAATCTCATAAAATTCTAATAATCATTTTCTAGCTTGAGGTTTCAATTCTTCAACATCTTCAATATTTTCTATAATCTGAAAATATGTTAAATTAAAATTTTCTCTGTAATTATCCATTATTTCTATACTTCTATCTCAAATTTTACGAGTTGGTACATTAATTATTCTTTTTGTAGAAATTAAATCTGAGTTATTATGAATAACTTTTAAATAAGACAAAATATCCTTTATTTCTTTTCTGTCATAAAATTTCAGCCCTCAAATAACTCTATAAGGAATTCATTCTCTAAGCAAAGCTTCCTCTATCAAACGAGATTGTCAATTTGTACGATAAAGAATTAAATTATCCGAATAATTTTCTTTTTTTTCTTTTATAATATTTACAACATTTTTACTTTCTGATCTATCATCAATATTTTCTAAATAAATTATTTTATTTCACTCTACATTATCTGTCCAAAGCTCTTTTTTCATTCAATTTGAATTGTGTTTTACTACTTCATTTGCAGCCAAAACTATTGTTTTTGTTGAACGATAATTTTGTTCTAATTTCACAATTTTTGCTTCTGGATAATCTTTTTTGAAATTAAGAATATTTTTCATATCAGCTCAACGAAAAGAATAAATTGATTGCCAATCGTCTCAAACTACTGCTAAATTTCTGTATTTTGAAGCAAGAATTTTTATAATTTCATATTGTGGAGCATTTGTATCTTGATATTCATCAACCATTATATATTTGAACTTTTCTTGATAAAATTCAAGAATTTGAGGAATTTGTAAAATATTTAAAGTTTTCACCAAAATATCATCAAAATCAATTGCATTATTTTGTCATAATTTTTGTTCATATTTATAATAAACTTTGCTAACAACTTCTTTAATTTTTGAATCTATATAATTTTCATAAGCTTTTGGTGTAATTAAAGAATTTTTTGCATTGCTAATAAAAAAAGCTATTTGTCTTGCTGGAAAACTTTTTTCATCAAGTTTTAATTCTTCTTTAATAATATTTCTCAAAACTGCTAATTTATCACTTTCATCATAAATCACAAAATCTTTTTTCAAATTAATTTTCTCAGAAACTTCAAATGCGAAATTTCAAGCTAAAACTTCTTTCAAAAATAAAACTCAAATAGCATGAAAAGTTCCAATTAATGGGAGTCTATAATCTTTGTAATAATTATTATTTTTAATTGTAATATTTAATGTTTTACAAATTCTTTCTCTCATTTCACGAGCTGCTTTATTTGTAAAAGTTACACACAAAATATTATTTGCAGGAATAGAATTTTCTTTAATCATAAATTCTACTCTTTTTGTAACTGTTGCTGTTTTTCAGCTTCAAGCTCAAGCAATAATGAGCATTGGTCAATCAATATGATTTTTTGCTTCTTCTTGTTTTTCATTTAATTGCATTTGCTTTTTTTATATTATAAATATAATTCATAATATAAAAAAATTTTTATATTGCAATTTTATATTTTTAGAAAAATAATATGAATCCAAGAATAAGTGAGTTTTTTTGAATCAAAGTAAATATGTATTATTGAGACCATAATCCTCCTCATTTTCATGTAAAATATAATGAATATCAGTGTTTTGTATGAATAAATCCAATTAAAGTTATAGAATGAAGTTTACCAAAGAAAGTTGAAAAATTAGTATTATCTTGGGCAGAACTCTATTCAAAAGAATTAATTCAAAACTGGGAATTATCTAAACAGGAAAAACCTTTAAAACCTATTTTACCATTAATTAATTAATTAATACTATGATTCACAAAGTAACAAAAGCTGAACAAATATGAGATTCTTACAAAATAAAAATAACTTTTGAAAATCAAATTGAAAAAGTCTTTGATGTAGAACCTTATATAAAAAATTCTAAGAGTTTTATATTTTGACCTCTGAAAAATAAAGAAACTTTTAAATTATTTAAAGTAGAAGATGATACATTAGTTTGGGAAACATGAGCTGATTTTTGCCCAAATGTTATATATGAAAAAGCAACTTTTTTTAATTAGTTGCTTTTTTTATATTATAAAAATTTTTTTTAATGATTATTCTTGAAAGATTAACCTTTTTTCTTTTTGTATTCTAAATAATCTTTTACAAAAATTTGTGAAATTGCAGCAATAGGAATTGCGATTATTATTCAAATTATTCAAGCAACACTTGCTCAAATAATCATAATTAACAAAACTAAAAAAGGAGAAAGATTTAAAGTTTTTCACATTATATATGGAACCAAAAAATTATTTTCTATTTGTTGAATTACAATATACAAAATAAAAACAACAATAACTGCATTCCAAGAAACTCAGGCAGCTATAGCAATAGCTGGAATTAAAGCTATTATTGGTCATAAATAAGGAACAAATTCCATAAGTCAAGCTATAAGAGCTAAAGTAAAAGTATTTTCTAAATGAATTCAGAATAGTTTCAATATATTTAAAGATATAAATACAATAAAAAACATACTAATTCCAAGAAGCATTTGTCATTTTAACCATTCGTAAAGACTGTTAACTACAAAAGGTTCTTTTTTTGCTAAATAATTAGATAATTTATTAGGCAAAATTTCAAAAAAGAATTTTTTTATATCTTCTCTCTCTAATAATATAAAAAAAGTGAAAATCAAAGTTGTAAAAAAAGTAAATATTCACATTCAAAAAGAAGCAATAAAACTTGTTCAATTATAAGCTAGAGTAGATAAATTTTTTACAAGAAATTGACTAATAGATGAAAAATTGTCTTTTAAAGTAGAAAAAATAAAATTAAAATCTATTCCAGATAAAAAATTTTCCAAATAAGTCAAAGTATATCATGAAAAACCAAATCAAGCTAATCAAGATTCTTTGTATTGATTTTGTAATGTTCAAATATGCAAAGATAAAAATTCAATAAATGATACAGACTGCTTTATTAAAATCGGTAATATAGAAATAAAAAATAGAATTATGAAAAAAAGTATAAAAATATATACTATAATAATTCACAAAAAATCAGGGATTTTAAATCTCTTCATTTTTTTTATAAATGGTGAAATAAGAATTGATAAAAAAATACTGAAAAAAAGTATTTTTATAACGGACAATATAGAATATAGAAAAAATAATATAAAAATAAATAGTGCAAAAATCACTAATTTAACAGAAAAACTTTTATATTCATCTATGTTATGTTTCATAAGACTTTTTATTATAAAATAAACTAAAACAAAGTTTATAAAAAATAATTTTAAAAGCAAGTTTTTATTTATTTATAGGGTTTATTATTACTTAATTTAACAAAATAAAATTATAATTTTATAAGCTCTTGACATAATGCTATTTTTGTGTTCTAATATATATTAGAAATTTTGAAGAAAACTACTTTTACAAAAAAATTTAAAAACAAATGTAAGTTCTAAAAGATTTCTTAGTGTGTTAAAAATTCTCAGTAGAAAGCAATTATTATTTCCATAATTTAGATACTATGAAAAAAAGAAATATAATAATTGACTCTTTTTTACTTGATAGAATATCTAATTCCCAATTACTTTGAGAAAGTGAAAAATTATCATTTTTGAGATATGTCTGATATTTAAGTAAATCAGAACAAAAGGAATTACTTACTCTAATATAAAAAGGTTTTGTTTTAAAACAAAACCTTTTTATATTTTATAATGAATTAATGCTGTTTTTACTCAAACTTTTCTAAAACTTTAAAAATTAAATCTAAATCTTTTTCTGTTGTTTGATAATGATTTGGAAAAATTATCAATTTTTTTGAAACTTCTTCGGCAACTTTACAAGTTCAAAGTTCATATTTGCAGTTTGCTAAATCTGTTCAGTTTGGAGCAATATTTATTCAAGACCAAAAAATTCAAAGATAAATATGATGAATTTTTAAAAAATTGTATAGTTCTTTAAAATTTTCTTCAAGTAAAATAGCATATCCAAAAGGAATTCATTCAGAAAAAACTTGTTTTTTTATAATTCAAAAATTATCTTTATCAAAATTTTGTTTATAAATTTTTGCTAATTCTAATCTATGAGAATTTTGTTTTTCTAGAATTTTTAACTCTTTTTTTCATAAATAAGCCAAAGAATTTGGAAGCATATAATAAAAATCTTCTGAATTGCATTCTTTTTCTTTTTTTTCAAGAATTTTTGGAATTAAATTTAATTTAACAGATAAATGCATAATTATTTTTCAAAGTCCAAAAATATTATAAAAAAGATATGATTTGTAAGCCACAAGATTATAAAAAAGATTTTTTAAAGCTAAAATTTTTGAAACTGGTCTAAGCTTTTTCTTAATTTCTGAAATTTTAGAAAAAAATTCTTTATTATGAATTACTAAAAAACCTCCAGTTACAGAAGAAATTACCTTATCTCTTCAAGTTGAATAAATCGTGAAATCAGAATTTGTTGTAATTGTTGTAGAGACAAAAGATTTTTTATCTCTACAATCAATTAAATGTGCAGAATCTTCAATAATATAAATATTTCTTTCTTTAGCTATTTTTGAAATTTCTGAGAAATCACAATAATTTCAAAAAGTATGTTGGATTATTATTGCTTTTGTATCGTCATTTATAAGACTTTTTAAAATTCATAAATCCATATTTAAAGATTCTTTTTCTATATCACAATATTTTATTTTTACTCCAGTTTGCAAAACAGCATTAACAACACTAACACAAGTGAATCAAGAAACTATTACTTCATCAGTTTCTTTCAAATCAAGAATTTTCAAAGAGTGAAAAATCGAACTACGAGCATTATAAAAACTAATTATTTTGCTTTCTTTTTTTCATATTTTTTCTAAAAAGAGTTCTTCTAATTTTTCAGTATCTTTTCAATATCTTAGTTTAGAAAGTCAAAAAGTTAGCAAAAATAAAGTTCTCAAAAATATTTTTAAGTTGATTGTTGTTAAAAATTGAGCATTTATAGTTTTTAGCATAATTTTTATTAAAATATTAAAGTCTTTCCATAATTCACTTACTATTTCTTCCTTCAAATAAAATAACTTCTCATCACTTTAATTTATCTATCTTTTTTAAAATATTATGTTTGTCAAAAGCTCATTTCAAAAGTCAATTTATAAAATATTTTTTATAATTACTTCAAACATACAAAACTTTATAGGCAAGTAAATTTCTAGCAATCATTTCTCAAAGCTCAAAATGAATATTTTTTGCATCTTTTCCGAGTTCTAAAATATCATCAATTACCAAAATTTTTTCTCATTCAAAACTATTTAAAACTTGTAATCAAGCCAAAAGTCAATCTTCACTCAAGTTATAAGAATCGTTTATAAAAATTGTTTCTAAAGAATTTCATTCAAAAACTTTTTTTGAAATTTCTAAAGTATCTTTTGGCATTTTCATAGAAATCAAAGCATTTTTTAAAGATTCTTGTTCTATTCAAATATCCATACAAAAAGCCAAAATTCAAGTAATATTCAAAATATTATGTTCTCAAACAAGATTTGTTTTAAAATTCAGCATTTCTCATTTATAAAGCATATTAAATTCTGTAATTCAATTATTTACTTCAATAATTTCAGAAATAGCAAAATCTGAATTATTCAAAGTTGTATTCAAAGAATTTTTTCATCAATAAATATGGCTTATTTTTCACAAATAATATTTAATCGTATTTGGTAATTCTGAAATATTTTTTTCATAAAAATCACGAATATTTTCATTATTCCAATTTATATAAAGAATTCCATCATTCTCAATAACTTTTTGAGCTATTTCAAATTTACCTTTTTTTGTATTTTCTATATTTCAAAATAATGCTAAATGTTGGTTTCAAATTGCTGTTAAAAATCAATATTTGTGATTAACTATTTTTCATAAATCTTCTATTTCTCATAATTTGTAAGCTCCCATCTCTGCTACAAAAAAGTCAATTGGTTTTTCTAAAACTTTTTTTGATTTTTTTATTATTAAATCACTAATTCATAATTCTGTATTAATATTTTCTGGAGTTTTTACTGTATTTCAAACTGTTTCAAGAATTTGACTTAAAAATTCTTTTACACTAGATTTTCAATAACTTCAAGTTATTCAAATTTTTATTGCATCATCAAATATTTTTGCTTTAGAAATAGCCAAATTTATAACTTTTCTTTTTTTATAAACAACAATTGGAAGACTAAGAAAAACAGAAAGAAAAATAAATAAATATGGGAAAAGTAAAATACTAATCAGAAAAACATAAAAAAATCAAATTGAAACATATGTAAAATAAATTACAAAAAACAATGAAATAATAAATAAATAGGTTAATATTAAAGTCAAAACTAATCTTCAAGTCTTTTTTGGTAAAATTAACTTTTTCCTAAATATTTTTCATAAAACAAAAATATTTTGAAAAATCAAAAAATAAAAAAAAGCTGGATAAACTAAAATTTCAAGTCTTGAATTAAAAAAAATTGTAATTGCATAAATAAGTAAACAAAGTTCTATAATAAACCAAAAATTAAATAAAGCATGGTTTCATTGAGGAGTTTTTATATATTCTTTTATTCTATCAATTCTGTATTCTTTTAGCTGAATCAGAAAAGACCAAAAAGATATTTTATAAAAAAGAGGTAAAATTATAAGTAAAAGAAGCCAAATATAGTCTATTGCCATAATTAATAATAAAAAAATAAATTTTCTCTATTATAAGAAAAAATTTATTTTTGAAAGTTTTTATTAATTTTTATTAATTTTTTTAAATTTCATCTAAAAAAGTTTTAGCTAAAAGTTCTGGATTATGAATATGAATTCAATGTTTTTGTCAAAATAACACTTTGATTTTAGAATTTTTTATAAAACTTCTCATAAGATTTCCATCAAAAAGTGGAGTATAAGTATCTTTTTCTCACCAAATAAGTAGAGTATCAAGCTCTATTTTTTTTATTTCTTCTTGCAAATCTGAAGAAATCATATTCAAATAAGTTCATTTTAAACTAGGATCTTTTTCAGCATTTAAATAATCTTGTCATCAGATTAATTTGTAAAAAAGTATTCTAAGTTTTTCCCTAAAACCCCAAATTTTTCACTTATCCCCCTTAATAAGGGGGATGCCAAAGGCAGGGGGATTTTTTATTGAAGTTTTTCACAATATTTTCTTCAAAAATCACAAAACTTTTCTTTTGAAACTTCTTTTTTTATCATTTCTAATTCAAGCTGAATTGTTCAAAACAAGTCTTTCTATTTTTAGAGAATTTTTATTTGCTAGTTTTATTGAAATTGCTCACCCGTTGCTATGTCCCCATAAAATAAAATCTTTTAAATTTAATTCTAAACAAAAACTTTGAATTAAATTTGCATAATCATTTAAATCAAAAATTCTTTTTAATTTGGTTTTTCCAAATCAAGGTAAATCTGGAATAATTACTCTAAAGTTATTTTTTTCAAGAATTTCAGAAAAATTTATCCAAGAATCTGATTTTCCTCACCAACCGTGCAATATTAAAATAGTTTCTCTATTTTTTTCTCAAAATTCTTTATAAAAAACTTCTATTTCTCAAACTTTTATATTTTTTTCTAGCATAATTTTTGTTTTAATAATTTTTTTAATTAATTCCAACTATCAAAAATTTCTTTTTCCATATTTTTAAAATTATTTTTAGTCTTCTTCTCCACTTTCCAAACTTAATCTTTCAGCTCAAGGTAAGGCTTGTCACATAAGACTTTCTAATTCTCAATACATTCCTGTGATAGCAAAAGTAGCTCTTTCTAAATCTTTTTCTCTTTTTTTCCAATTTTTTTCCATAGCTCTTCTTTCTTGATCTATTCCAGATTTTAGTTCTGAAAACACATCAACCATCATATTAATTTTGCTACTAAATTCTTGACTTGATAAATAAGAATACAACATTTCCATTTTCATATCTTTTCACTGCAAAGACTTTTCAATTTTGAAAACAGAAAGCAATTTGTCTCTCAAAATTCCAGCAATAGCAATAGCATATTCTGGAGAACAAACCATTATATCATCAATTACTCAAAAATGTTTAATATCTTTTGGCAAAACTGCTGTTACTAAAATTGCCAAATTTCCATTTACTTTAAGCTTGTCATCTTTAAGTTTCATAATCCAAGCATCTTGCCAAGATTTTGTATTTTTTGATTCCCAAATAATTGTTCAAGCTTTTTGTCCCAAATTATTATGCACAGTTTGAATTAAATCTGCTCATTTCACTCATGTTGCTACATCATCAATTCTATCAATAGGGAAAGCTTGACTCAAAGCCAATTTCAAATCTTCTTCTTGCACATCTCACTGAATTTGCATACTTCCCTGCTCTGCCTTTCTTTTAGCTTCATCAAGAGCTCTTTTCATTTGTTCTTGTTGTTTCAAATATTCTAATTCTTTTTTTCTAAATTCTTCTTGTTCTTTTTTTCTTGCTTCTTCATCTTTTTTTCTTTGTTCAAAAAGTTGTTTTTCCAAAGCAAAAGCTTGAGTTTCTGCCATTTGTTTTTCCAACTCTTTTTGTTTTATTTGTGCTTCTTTTTCAAATTGTTCACTTATTTTTTTTCTTTCTTCATCTAGTTTTTTTTGCATTTCAAAATCAGCATTTTTTGCTTTTTCTTCTAATTCTCTTTGTTTTTTTCTCATTTCTAACTCTTGTTTTTGGAAAAGTTCTTGTTTTTTTTCTTCTTCAAGCAATCTATTTTTTAAATCTTGCATTTCAAGAGCATCTTTTTTAGCTTGTTTCTCTGTTTCTGCTTTGGCAAATTCAAGAGCTTTCTGCCTCATTTCAAGAGTTTTTTCTTCAAGAGTTTTTTCAAATTCTTTTCTTAGTTTTTCTTGTTCTTGTTCTAAAGCAATTTTTTGTTCATCAAGTTTATGTTTAAATCTTTCTTCTAAAAGTTTATCTAAATCAATAACTGTTTTACAGTTTGGACAAATAATAGTTTGGCTCATATTTTTGGAATTTTAAAAAATATTTTTCATTAAAAATAAGTTTAGCTTTTTTTATCTTTTAGTAAAATTTTTTTTCAAAAAAACTTATTATAAACTCCAGCTTGAAATTCAGCAATAAATATATATCTTATTGGAAAATCTCTTTATATTATCACTTTCAAAGAAAAACCAATTTGAATAAAAATTGAAAATGAAGAACTTTGAAGTGCTTTGCATTTTATTTTTGAACATTTAAACTAAAAAAATATGTCTTTTATAATGATAAACGAAAACTTTATTTGTGAAAACTGTGGAAAAGAAGTTAAAAAACATCCTGAATGAAGTGCTAGAAATCACTGTCCTTTTTGTCTTTTTAGTAAACATTTAGATGAAAAGTTTCCTTGAGATAGAAATTCAAAGTGTGAAGGTATTATGAAACCTATTTGAATAGATTACAAAAAGAATAAATGATGGATGATTAAACATAAATGTAAAAAATGTGGGAAAGAAATTTTGAACAAAATTGCTCCAGATGATAATTACACTGATTTTATCAAAAAAAACAACAAATCTTTTTAGATTTGTTGTTTTTTTTAATAAACTTTTAATTGTCATGTTGCAACTTTATGTATAACAGAGGAAAGAAATGTTTGATAAGGAAATTATTCTATTAAGCTCTTCTTCAATATAAATTTCTTCATCTTTTTTCATAATTTATTTGTTTAAGAAATATTTAGTATGTTTTCTACTAGCATAAATGATGATTTACAAGTTAGTATACTATAATACCAACAAACATTTTTATTTACTTATACAAAATAAATTCTTCTTTCATAGTAGAAAAAGTCTCTCAAAAAATAGAAAGTTCTAAATTAATTTTTTCTGAATTTTTAGATAAAATTTTCCGATTTAAGATATAAATTTTATTATTTATTTTAACTTGATTTCAAGCTCATATTTCACAAGATTTTCAATCTGATCAAAAATTTAATTTATCTTCATATCAAATACTTTTTGAATCAACACTTGTAATTTTATTTTTCAAACATTCCTCAAAATTCCTAAATATAGTGAAACTTTCACTATATTTATCTGAATTATTTATTAGTTTTGAATTTTCTCAAATTAATTTGTAAACTCAAAAAACTGTGATGGAAAGTATTATTGATGCAATAATTACCTCAATTAAAGAAAAAGCACTTTTAGATTTTTTCATATTTTTTGAATTTTGCAATATAAAATCATTCTGTAATTTCACTTGGTAAAATTCTCAAAGTTTTTTCACAATCTTTTCTAAAAACAGTTTTTCAAAAAGATTTTATTCAAGGTTTGAAGATATTTTTGCTATTTCCAATAGTATTATCCCCCTTAATAAGGGGGATGCCGAAGGCAGAAAGATTTATCTCTTCTACTTTCAAATCTCAAAAATTGCTCAAAATAAAATGACTAATTCATTCATTTTCTAAAGGAGAAATTGTGCAAGTTGAATAAATTAATTCTCCACCAATTTTTAAATATGGAATTACTGAATTTAAAATATTTTTCTGAATATTGTAATAAAATTTGTTAGATTTTTCATCTAAATTTTTATAAGATTTTTCATTATAAAATTTAATTTTTCCCTCACTAGAACAAGGTGCATCAACAAGAACATAATCAAATCATTCAAAATCTTCAAGACAAAAATGTTTTTGCAAATTACAAACATCATCATTTATCGGGATGACATTTTGTATATTCATCTTTTTCAGATTACAAAGCATTTTTTCAAATCTAACTTTACTTCTTTCAAAAGCATAAATTTTTGCATTTGGAAATTTTTGTGATAATTGCGAAGTTTTTCATCAAGGAGCAGCTGTCGCATCAAGAATATTACTTCCCTCTCCCCTCTCCTTAGAAGAGAGAGATAAGTAATTTGAGAAAAAATTGACTGGTATTTGGCTAGAAACACTTTGAAGATAAATTTTTCAGGATTTATAAATTTCTAAATCCCAAATTTGTCTTTCTATAGCATTTTTCAAAATATAAGAATTTTCTAAAAAATCTACTTTTTCTAAAGTTCAAAAGTTTATACAAGATAAATCTAAATCTTTTTGTAAAACTCTAAAAGAAATATTTTTTTCTGTATTAAAAGCTTTTAGAATTAGTTCAATTTCTTCTTTAGAGTAAATATTTTCTAAATTCTCTATTAAATATTTAGGTAGTTTTTCTTTCATGTTTCAAATCTCTTATTATTCAATAAATTCAAGCAATTCATAAACTAAGATCTGTTAAAACTCATCAAATATTTCAAAAATAAATATTATAAATAAGCCAAGTTGCCACAACTACTAAAAATCAAGCTTTCATTTTTACTCAAGTAGTTTTAAAAACTAAATAAGTTGATAATAGTGCTGTGAAAGTTGGAATTAAAGATAAATAACTTATTTGTCAAAAAGTAATTTTGTATGTTTCAAACGAAAAATTAATTCACAAAAAGTTCCAAATTCAAATTAAAATATAAATTATTAAAAATAAAATTAGAGCTTTTTTTGATTTTTTCCAAATTAAAGCTGCTGCATTTTTGAAAACATCAACAAAATTAATATAAGCAGCAGCAAAAGCTCAAAGAAAAAAGAAATTTAATCCCCAAAAAAGAGAAGCTATTAAAGTTCCCCAAATAAAATTTCTTCATTTCATAAATGAAAAATTTATTATAGAAATCAAAAAAGCAATTATTCAAATACTTTGAGCTAAAGGATTTTTTAAAAAAAGTTCTATTATTAAGTTAGGTAAATTTATTATATAATCTAGCATTTCTTATAAATTATAAATTAAATAACTTAAATATCCAAAATAGATAGAAACCAATATAAATCAATTTATTTTAGTTAACATATATTTTTCTCAAGAAAAAGCAAAAACTAATAATACTGCACTCAAAAATGTCATAATTCATAAATCAACAGAAATTCAACTATAAGCATTCATTCCAGCAAATAAAGCTGGGAAACCTAAAATCCATAATATATTAAAAATATTAGATCAGATTATTCATCATAAAGCCATATTTGTATCTTTTTTTAATGCTGCCATAACACTTGAAGCAAGTTCTGGTAAACTAGTTCAAATAGCAACTATAGTTACTCAAATAAAAGCATTAGAAAGTCAAAAAGTTTGTGCTATACTAACTGCATTATCAACAATAAGTTTTCATCAAAAAATAAGTCAACCAAGTCATAGAATAACAAAAATAACCGATTTCATAGTTGACATCTTTACAATTTCTTCATTTATAAATGAATTCCTAGATTTTTTTGCACTTTGGTAAATATAGTATAAAAATAATGAAAAAACTATTAAAAAGATAATTCAATCTATATAATTTAATTTACCATCTGAAAGTAAAAAAGATAATAAAAAACAAGATAATAAAGCTATAGGTATTTCTTTCTTTACTGTATCTTTTGGCATAAAAATAGGATATAAAATTGAAGTAATCCCCAAAATTAAAGCAATATTAGTTATATTACTTCAAACAACATTTGAAATAGCTAAATCTCATTTTCATTCTAATGCTGACATAAAACTTACAATAAATTCTGGTGCAGAAGTTCAAAAAGCAACAACTGTTAATCAAATTATCATAGTAGAAATTCACATTCTTTTAGCAACAGATCAAGCTCATTCCACAAGTAAATCAGCTCATTTTATAAGTAAAACAAATCATACTACTAGAAATATTATACTTTGTACCATAAAGATTAAAAAGTTATTAAATTAAAATATTAAATTAAAATATTAAATTAAAATTATTTACCTCACATTTTCTTATCAATTTCTTTATTTTTTTCATCCATATATTGCATAAATTCCTTTTTCTTAAATTTATAAATATAAAAAGCTCAAATCAAAAGAATTCAAATCATTATTTTTCCAAAATTATCAACAATTTTTTCATAATAAGATGCAAAAATTGTTCATAAAATTATCATTATGATTGCCCGAATTATGGAACCAATCACATTATAAATCATAAATATTTTGCTTTTCATTCACATTGTTCAAGCTATAAAAGGAACAAAAGCTCTTGTTAAATTATGAAATTTTCCAAATATTATTCCCCAAGCTCACCATTTTTCTATTCACTTTTTCAAATATTTCACTTCAGTTTCTCAAATTCAAAACAAAAGTCAATATTTTTTAAAAAATTCATCTCAATAAACTTTTCAAAGATAAAATCAAATAAAATTTCATAGAATAGCTCAAATAGAAGTTACAATTATTACATAAATTAAATTTATTTTACTTATTTCAGCAAAAAATCATCAAACTACCAATAAAATATTTTGTCAAGGAATAACAACTCAAAGCACTGGAAAACTTTCTATTAAACTACTAACAAAAATTATTAAATAATTCCAATATCATAAAGAATTTACGACTTCTTTTATCCAAGACAAAAGATCTTTTATTAATTCTGGTTTAATAAAAGTAAGAATTCAAAGTCAAATTGATAAAACTATCAAAGTTTTAATTGTTATATCGGCCGTTTTTTTCAGCATTTTTTAGTTTTGTTATTAAATAA